>JAKAEN010000110.1 GCA_021818355.1 Actinomycetes bacterium
AACCACCCTCACGGTCGCCGGCCGTTGGTTTGCCTCATCGCAGGTCCATCACGGCTGTGGGTGTCGCTTGATCGAGCCGAGGAAGCTGGCCAAGCAGCTCGTTTGTGCCATCACCGGCGAGTTGGTCGACCGGGACGACAACGCAGCATTGAATCTCCGCGACTGGCCGGATACTGCCAGTTGTGGCTCAGTTGGAGCCACGGCCCCGAAGCCCAACAGTCCCACCGGTAGCGGTGGGGGACTCGGCTCGGACACCGGACCAACCGGTGCCGGAGGAGGAGACGTAAGACCTTTGCAGTCACAGCAGGCCGTCTCCGGTGAGGCCAGAACCGAACCTGGCGACAGGCAAGGAACCCCGAGGAGGGGTGCAGCGTGAGTGGACTCACTAGAGCTCACTCGGCTGCAACGGCGCTCAATCGTCCAGCGACGCTCGCAGGCGTGCCAAGGACCCCGCCGCCGTGGCCGCCAGGACCGGATCGTCGTTTTCCGCCCACTTGGCCAGGAGTGCGAGTGCCGGCCCAAGAGCGGGTCCGGGGCCGAGGTTGCCGATTGCCGCCAAGGCATTGCGTCTCAGCACCGAGGGGTCCCGGCGCGGAAGGTAGAGGTGGGAGAAGCGCGCAAGCACCTCCGAGTCGTCCATGGCCAGGATCTCGACCAGCTCCCCAAGCTGGGCTAGCGGGTCCGCGGCGCTCTCCGCGACTTTGCGGTTGTAGGGGCAGACCTCCTGGCATATGTCGCAACCGTAGACACGCACCCCCATCGCCGCGGCGATGCCGGGCGCGAGCATTCCCGGTTTCTGGAGTTGCCAGGCGATGCAGCGCCCGGCGTCGATGGTTCCGCCCGGCAGGATCGCGCCGGTTGGACAGGCCGTCATGCAGGATGTGCAGCCGCCACAGCCCGTCAGGCGCATGCGTGGGCGGGTGGGAGTCAGATCGGCGTCGGTAATCACGCTGCCGACGACAACCATGGATCCGTGGACAGGAACCGCGTAGAGGGAGTTCTTCAGGTACCAGCCTCCGCCTCCGCGCACCGCCGGCTCCTTGTCGACCAGCGCGTTGGAATCGGCGACCACTCGGGCCTGGTGGCCGGAGGCCTCCAAGACCTCCGCCAGGGCGCCCAGGCGCCGCCGGAGTTCGGCATAGCTGTCGCGACGTGCATAGCGCGCCACCACCGATGGCGCCTGCCCCAAAGACGATCGGCCGTAGGGCCAGGAGGCCGAGATCACCGACCTGGCCCCGGGAAGAGTCGCCGTCGGGTCGGTTGAGCGCGCCGGGTTGCGATAGGTGAACTGCATGGTGTCGCGCAGGCCCGCCGCATCGCGCTCGCCGAGGGCGACGGCCACGTTGCGATATGTGCGTGCCCTTGAGATGGCGAGTGCCACCAGGCCCTCGGCACGGGCGCGCTCGGCTATCTCGGCCTCGAGGCCCCGCCCCAGGCTCACGGCTCCGTGGGCGCGCCGGTATCGCCGTGATGGTTGGCACGCCCGGCAGGACGTGAGCGCAGCCCCGCCGCCTTGAGCCGGCCTAGAAGCTCCCGGGGCTCCGCCCGGCCGGCACCCATCGCCTCGGCCACCGGTATCAGGTACTCGGGTATGTCGTAATGATCGCCCTGGAAAGCCCGCTCGGGGAAGCCCAGCTTGAACGCGAAATGATGCAGCTCCGCCAGCGAGCTGTCGGAGATCATGTGGGCGTGTTTCACGCCCCGGAAGGTCCAGATCGGCGAATCGATCCAGATGGCCATCTCAGCCTCAGTCGTACTTCTCGGTTCGCACCGCCTCCGGCTCCAGCCCGAGCTCGACGAGGGTGCGCTCGGCATCCTCGACCATCTCCGGCGGGCCGCAAATGTAGGCGAGCCTGGCGCCGCACTCCCCCGCCACCTCGGTCACCATCTCCTTGTCGATACGACGGTGATAGCGGGCGCGCGCATCGTGGGGGTCGCGCGTGTAGGTGTGGGAGACGGTGAGCCAGTCGTGCTCGGCCTCGAGCGCCGACAGATCCTCCCCGTAGATCACGTAGTCGTGGCTCTTGGAGGAGTAAAGCAGGTGCATCGGATGTTTGGTGCCCACTGCAGCCTGGTACCGGATCATGGACATGAGCGGCACGACGCCTGAGCCGGCGCCGATCAGCAGCACAGGACCGCCCATCTCCTCGGTCCAGGTGAAGTTGCCGTAAGGTCCGCGAACCTCGAGCTCATCGCCAGGGGCGACGCCGCGCACCAGAACCGGGGAGACCAGCCCCCCTTGCATCTCGCGGATGCCCACGTCGATCAAGGAAAAATCAGGCTTGGGGGATGATCCGATGGAGTATGCGCGCTGGATCGGCCTGGGCCTTCCCTCCACCGGGATGCGGATGTTGTAGTACTGGCCGGGGAGGAACTCGACCGGGTCTGGCAGAGAGATGCGCAGCGTGTTGGTCTCGGGGGTCTCGATGACTATCTCGGCCACCACCCCCTTTTGCCACTCCTTGGGCTTCGACCGGCCCCGGCCAGTCTGCAGCGTCACGGCCATCTCGCTGGTCATTAGCGCACCTTCCCAACTCCGCAGCGGAACCTGTACCCACGGCTCCCGGCCAAGGCTCCGGCTGCGCACTGCGCCTCGGCCAAATGGGGGTCCGGCGGAAAAACACTATCTGGACAGTGTTAATTGTATTCGCCGGGAAAAGATTCCTGGAGCGAAAGCAGGAGAGGCTAGGCCTCGGCCTCCGCAGCCGCGTCGTCGACGATGGCCTTGGTCGATCCGCACCAGCGGCAGGTGACCGACTCGACCTTGAAGTCGGTGACTTCGCGTGACTCTATGGTCAGCTCGCCACCCAGGCTGTAGTGATAGAAGGCCTTGAAGCTCTCCGTCCCCACCACGTCGAAGCGGGTCTTGTTCCCGCAGTTGTCGCACCTGTACCTCGGAGTTTCCATTGCAACCATCTTATGGCCGCGCCGGCGCTTGCGCCCAATTGCCCTCCCCGGCAGCCGGGCGGGGTTAAGATTATCGAACAAACGTTCCATTAGAGCACGAGCCGTGACCGAGCAGCTACTCCTCCAAGACGAACTGGCCACCCTTGACAAGGTCCGATTCCTGGTCCTCGACATAGAGACCACCGGTACCTCGGCCACCAGCGCCGAGATCACGGAGGTGGCGGCTCTTCTGATCCAAGGAGGCGAGGTGCTCGCCCGCCTGGACACCTTGGTGGCCATTCGTGGAACCATTCCCTCATCCGTCGCCGCTCTGACCGGTATCTATCCCCAGATGCTTTCGGGCGCCCCGGAGCCGGCGGAGGTCTTGCTGGCGCTCAGCGCCATGGCCGATGGAGCGGTGGTGGTCGGCCACAACGTGCGCTTCGACCTCTCATTCATCAATCACGGGCTTGCCTCGCTCTCGGGAATGCTCCCCTTGGAGAACGAGACGCTGGACACGCTGGCATTGGCGCGAAAGCTGCTCTTCGGAGAGGTCCCCAACTTCAAGCTGGGAACCCTTGCAGCCGAGCTCAAACTCCCCCACCAGCCCAGCCACAGAGCGATGGCAGACGTTTTGTCCACCGTCGACCTCTTGCATCACCTGATCGAGCGTGCCTCCTCCTACGGCGTTGGAAGCGTTGCCGAGCTCCGCTCGATGCCCGGGCGCCTGAGCCGCGCTCACGCCGCCAAGATGCGCGCCTGCAGCTATCTGCCGCGCCGCCCCGGGGTCTACTGGATGGAGGAGGCGGACGGCCTGGTCAGCTACGTCGGCAAGGCGGTGGACATCAACGCCAGGTTCAGGTCCTATTTCACCTCCGACTCCCGCCCCAAAGTCGATCCGCTCCTCACCGGGGCCGCGCGGGTCGGGTACATGACGTTCGCCACCGAGACGGAGGCACTGGTAGCCGAGGCCAGGCTGATACGCAGGCTCTCGCCCAGGCACAATCGGATGCTCAACAAGAGCGAAAAGGGCTACCGTGCGATCGTGGTCTCGCGCTCAAAGGATGGCGCGGCCACTTTGCGGGTTGCCATGGCCTCGACCCGTACCAAGAAGGGGGAGATCGCCATCGGGCCGTTCCGCAGCCGGCGAAGCGCGCAAAGTGCCGAGTACGCCTTGCGTTGCGCGCTCTTGCCCGAGCTGCATCCGGAGTGGCCCGACGGAGGTGGAACCCCGCCATTGCCACCGTCCTCCACGACCTGTGAGGTACCGGCGCGCTTATGGAGCGAGCGCATATGGTCGCGCATGGCGGCGCTGGCGGCGGCGGCCCGCTTCGAGGAAGCGGAGCGGCTGCGGGAAGGAGCCCACTACCTCTTCCTCGCCATCGCGCGCCAACAGGCGACCCTCTTGCTGCAGGAGGCGGGCGACCTCACCTTCGCCCCGATCGGGCAGGAGGCTCCGGCCCTGAAGGCGTCAGCTGGACGCCTTCACCTGGCTCCCTTCGCCCAAGGGGCGGTGGAGCTTCTCTCAGGACGGCCGGCCACTCCGTCCGCCGAGGTTCTGGCGATTGCCCTTGCAAGCTGCGACACTCCTCAAGACAATGGTGCCTGGCTGCCCGAGCTGGCCGCCTTCGAAGAGCGCTGGGTTCTTTGGAGGGAGATGACACGGCCGGGCGCTCTCAGCCTCCGGGAGTGCACCATCCCTCTGGCGCTGCCGGTCTCCGCTGCGCATCGCTCGTTCCTGCCGCGCCCACCGTCAAGCTGACCTCCGGAGGGCGGCCGCGGCCTCAGCCGAGGCTGTTGGAGACCTCGACCAGCTGGGCGAGGGATCCGGCGGCACGTCCCGTGTCGATGAGCTCGCCGGCCAGCGCGATGCCCGAGGCGATGTCCGGGGCGGCGTCGGCCAGGTACAGCGCGGCGCCGGCGTTGAGCAGCACTACGTCACGCACTGGGCCCGGCCTTCCGGCGAAGACGGCGCGTAGTGACTCCCCGTTGTGCCGAGGGTCTCCGCCTTCGAGGTCCGCAGGAACGGCCCGGGCAATCCCGAAATCCCGCGCGTCGAGCGTGTACTCCTCAAAGACCGCGCCACCGTCGGCGGAACGGTGCAGCTCGATTACGTGGTTGGGGGAGGTGGTCGACAGCTCGTCGAAACCGTCGGCGCTATAGGCGACCATGGCGTGCTCGGTGCCGAGCTGGGCCAGCACCTCCGCCAGCGTCCTGGCCATGCGCGCCTCGAAGACCCCCACCAGCTGGCGGTTGGCACGGGCCGGATTGACCAGTGGCCCCAGGAAGTTGAATGCCGTGGGTACGCCAAGCGCTCGGCGGACCGGGATCACGTGCGCCATGGAGCGGTGAAAACGTGGAGCGAGAGCGAAGCCCATGTTCACCTGCTCGATGCAGGCGCGCACCCCAGCGGGCCCAAGATCGATGCGGACGCCGAGGTACTCGAGCACGTCCGCCGAGCCCGACTTCGAAGACGAGGCGCGATTGCCGTGCTTGCAGACCTTCTTGCCCGAAGCCGCCACCACCAGGGCAGCCATCGTCGAGATGTTGACGCTGTGCTTCTGGTCGCCGCCGGTGCCGCAGGTGTCGATCAGGTCTCCGTCCCAGGGAACCGGGATGGCGTAGTCCGCCATGGCCGAGGCCAGGCCGGCCATCTCTTCCGGGGACTCACCCTTGCAGCGAAGCGCGGTGAGAAAAGCGGCGGTGACTTCGTTGGCCGTCTCGCCGGCCAGCATGTCCGCCATTGCCGCGTAAGCCTCATCGAAGCTGAGGGAGCGCTTATCAACCAGGCGGTTCAGGAGATCCGGCCAGCTTGGCGCAACATACATAGGGATCGCTTCAGCCGTCGAATCTTCCATAAATCAAGAATACCGGCGCGCCGGGCCGGCTGCGGCGCGCCCCAGCCGCAACATTCAGTCTGCGGCGATCGCCCGGCAGGCCTCGTCGAAGAGAGCGGTATGCGTATCCACCTGCTCCCGGGTGGTCGAGGGTGACATCAGGGCCATGTTGTGGAACGGCGTCATCAGCACGCCCCGGTTGAGCATGAACAGGTGCAGGTAGGTGTCGAGCTCGTCGTCGGCGCCCGCCGCCGACTCGCCACCGTTGTGCGCCTGCGGTGCCCGGAAGCGGTACTCCGCTCTGGCTCCGAGCTGTGCGATGGACCACGGAAACGAATAGCGCTCGATGGCGGCCTCGACTCCCTCGCGGAAGCGCGTGGCGAGGTCGATCATGCGGGCGAAGTTCTCCTTGGTGAAGACGCCCTCCAGCGTCGCCCGGGCTGCGCCCAGGGAGAGCGCGTTGCCGGCCAAGGTGCCGCCGATGCCGCCGGTGTCCACGTAGTCGACGTCGGCCTGGGAGGCCACCCGCTCGGCCATCTCCGCACTGAGCCCGTAGGCGCCGAATGGCACTCCTCCTCCGAGCGACTTGCCGATGGTCAGCATGTCCGGGCGGACGCCATAGCGCGAGCTTGCTCCGCCCCAGCCTGCGGAGAAGGTGTGGGTCTCGTCCAGGATGTAGACCGCCCCCGCTTCCCGCGCGGCCTCCCCGACCGCGGCCAGGAATCCCTCGTCGGGCAGGACGATGCCGATGTTGGTCAGCGCCGGCTCAGTTAGAACGGCGGCGATCTCCCCGCTCGCCAGCGCCCTGCGCACGCCCTCGATGTCGTTGAACTCGACCGCGACGGTGGTGACCGAGGGATCCACCGCAGGGCCGACGTTGCCCGCCCGCGAGCGCGTCTCGCCGTCCACCAGGGTGACGAAGGTCTCGTCCACCGTGCCGTGGTAACACCATGAGAAGACCAGTATCTTCTTGCGCCCGGTCACCTGCCGTGCAAGGCGAAGGGCGAAGCGGTTGGCGTCGGTGGCCGAGAGCGTGAACTGCCAGTACTCTAGCCCGAAGCGCTCGCGCAGGTTGCGGCCAACCGCCGCCGCGTCGGCGTTGGGCAGCATGGTGGTGATCCCTCCGGCGCCCTCGGTGCGCTCGGCTACTGCGGTGGCCGTGGCGTCCGGGGAGTGACCGGCCATCGCGCCGGTGTCGCCCAGGGAGAAGTCGATGTAGTGGTTGCCGTCGACGTCGGAGATGGTGGAGCCCTTGGCCCCGGAGAAGAAGATCGGGTAGCCGCCCACCCACTTGTTCATCCAGCTCATCGGAACCCCGCCCAGCAGCACCTGCTTGGATTCCTCGAACATGGCCCTTGACTTGGCGGTCCGGGCGAGGAAGGTTCGCTCCTCGCCGGCGATTGCGTTCTCGAGCTTCGCGCGGTCGACTCCGGCCGGCATTCATTCCCCCCTAGGAGCGGCAACAGGATTTGGCCGCCGAAGGGCGGCGAGTGACAATTTATCGTCGCCTTGGCCGCCGCCCGAGGCGACGGACCCGGGCAGCGCCACGATGTTGGCAGGGTCCTCTTGTGCGCACCCACAAGCAAATAGCGAACCTATGTCGACGAATCCAGAAACCGCTGCGCCGCGGGTCGCTCCCGGGCAGTTCGGGCGCTGCCGCGGCCAATCCCGCCGAGAGTGGTCAGTCTTTTAGAGGGAGGCGTAGGCCTGCACTTCGCGGCGCGAGCGCACCAGGCGCCGCCGCTGCCGAGAGTTGAGTCCTCCCCAGATGCCCTCGGGCTCGCCCGAGTTGAGGGCGAACTCGAGGCAGCACTCCTTGACCTTGCACAGGCCGCAGACCGCCTTCGCCTTGCGCTCTTCCAGCTCGCTCTCCGGGTAGAAGAGCCCGGGGCGCACCCCCTTGCACGCGGCTTCATCGCGCCAAGACTGCACCTGCATCGATACCCCCAACCTCCGTCACGTCCGGGTTCCCGGGGCCCGTCGGTCCCGCCGGTGGCAACGTTGCCTCGTGAAAGATTATGTGCCCAATGTCACGGCCTTGTAAAGAACCAAATTCGTAAAAGGCCCGCGGATCCCACGCGCCGTGGCCGGCTCCCACAGCGCCCGGGTTCGGCCCGCACCGGCAGGGACGGATTTCACCAAGGTGATTCTCAAGGTTAACCTGCGGTTTACCTCGAATAAAGGGAGAATGCATAGCTTCGCATCCGGTGCCCGCGCCGGTTCTGACAATCAGCGCGGCATGCGGTGATATCGTTTATCTGATTTCACGGCTCGGATAACCCTGGAGGGAAATTGAAGAAGAAGTATGCACTCGGGCTGGGCCTGAGCGCGCTGGGGTTGGTCGCGGCGGCCTGCGGGTCGAGCTCCAGCTCCTCCTCGAGCGGAGGCTCCACAGGCGTCAACTGGTCCACCGTCACCTCCGCCCAGCAGG
Organism: Actinomycetes bacterium; assembly: GCA_021818355.1. Taxonomy (GTDB): domain Bacteria; phylum Actinomycetota; class Acidimicrobiia; order Acidimicrobiales; family Acidimicrobiaceae; genus Acidithrix. The sequence goes on from JAKAEN010000110.1 coordinate 8,155, forward strand.
GCGGCGGCATGAGCGCGCTCGTCGCGGCGGCCAAGAAAGAGGGCCAGCTCAACGTGATCGCCCTGCCGCCGGGCTGGGCCAACTATGGCGAGCTGATCTCCACCTTCGAGAAGAAGTACGGGATCAAGATCAACAGCCAGAATCCCGACGGATCCTCCGCGGAGGAACTGACGGCGCTGAAGTCCGAGAAGGGCACCTCCAAGGAGCCGGACGTCGTCGATGTCGGCCCCTCCTTCGCGCTGCTCGGAGCCCAGCAGGGCCTCTTTGCCCCTTACAAGGTCCAGGCGTGGAACCAGATCCCCTCCAATGCCAAGGACGCCTCCGGCAAGTGGTTCTTCGACTACGGCGGCTACATCTCCATCGGCTATAACGCGACCGCCTTTGCCTCCAATCCCCCGACCAGCTTCGCCAGCCTGCTGCAGCCCCAGTACAAGGGGGCGGTGGCGCTGAACGGCAACCCGACCAGCGCGGGCGCGGCTTTCGGGGCGGTCTACGCGGCGGCACTTGCCAACGGCGGCAGCTTCAACAACATCCAGCCCGGCCTGGACTACTTCAAGAAGCTTGCGCAGGCCGGGAACTACGTTCCGGTTCAGAGCTCTCCGGCAGTGATCGAGAGCGGCCAGATCAAGGTCAACATCGACTGGGACTACCTGAACTCGGCCTACGCCCAGGCCGTCAAAGGCAAGGTCAACTGGAAGGTCTTCGTTCCCGCCAACGCCAAGTACGCCTCG
>JAKAEN010000111.1 GCA_021818355.1 Actinomycetes bacterium
AGTTCACGTGACGTGCTGCTCGCGGATGAGAAGGAGGCCATCGCCAAGAAGGCGCTCGCCCTGGTGCCGGCGGGCGGATCGGTGTTGATCGACGCCGGTTCCACCACCGCGCGCCTGGCGCGGCTCATGGCGCCCGAGGAGGAGCTCACCGTGGTCACGAACTCCATGCCCATCGCCCTGGAACTGGGGATGCGCGAGAACTGCCAGCTCTACTGCATCGGCGGACGGATCCGCGCCAAGACCATGGCGGCGGTGGACTCCTGGGCCATCAGGGCCCTTGGCGAGGTCAACGTCGACGTGGCCTTCATCGGGACCAACGGTATCAACCTGGCGCGGGGACTCTCCACCGCCGACGCCGCCGAGGCCGCGGTGAAGAGGGCGATGATCGCAAGTGCCGAGATGGTGGTCGTGCTCGCTGACCATAGCAAGTGGGGCGAGCAGAAGTTTGCGTCCTTTGCCTCCCTGGGGGATGTGGACGTCATCATCACCGACTCCGGAGCTCCCGCCGATCTGGTGGCCGAGGTGGAATCCGCCGGGCCCAAGGTGGTCATTGCATGATCGCGACCTTCACCCCCAATCCCTCCTTGGATCGCACTCTCGAGGTGGATTCTCTCGTCCGGGGCGGAGTGGTTCGCGCCAACGGGTTCCGTCTCGACCCAGGGGGCAAGGGGGTCAACGTGGCCCGCGTCCTCGCCTCGGCGGGCGTCCCCACGCTCGCGATCTTCCCCTGCGGCGAAGAGGACCTCGGCTTCATTCATCTGCTCGAGGCTGCGGGCGTCCCCTGCAGGGTGGTTCCGATCGGGGGGCGAATTCGCCAGAACATCTCCATCCTGGAGCCGGAAGGGGTCATAACCCACGTGAACGAGCCGGGGCCGAGCCTGGCCACGGAGGAGATCGCCTCGCTGCTTTCGGCGGTCGCCGAATCCGCCACCGGTGCCGCATGGATCTGCGCATCGGGCTCCCTTCCCCCAGGCCAGGACCCCGATCTCTATCGAGAGGTGGCCGGGATAGCGCGCGCCCAGGGCTCCAAGGTGGCCGTGGACACCTCGGGAGAGCCGCTGGCGCGGGCGGTGGCCGGGGGAGTGGACCTGATCAAGCCCAACCGGCACGAACTCGAGGAGGCGGTCTCCGGCGAGATTGTCACCCTGGGAGATGCGATCGAGGCCGCCCTCGTACTGCATCACGCAGGGAGCCGCGCGGTTCTCGCCAGCCTGGGTGCCGATGGCGCCGTGCTGGTGGAGGGCGGGCGTTCCTGGCACGCCGAGGCCGAGGTGTCCGAAGTGGTCTCCAACGTCGGAGCGGGCGACGCCCTTCTGGCCGGCTTTCTTGCCAGCGGCGGCGCCGGGCCGTCGGCCTTGGCCGAGGGGATCGCCTGGGCGGTCGCCAAGATCTCGCTGCCTGGCTCACAGATGCCGCAGTCGGATCAAATCAATCGCTCGCTGGTCAAGGTGAGCCAGCGGCCGGAGAAATCACGCAAGTTGGAGGAGGACTGAAGTGCCGGAGCTGATCGAGGAATCCATGGTCGTCCTGGACCTGGCGGCCGATGACAAGGACGCCGCGGTCCGGGTCCTGGCCGAGAGACTGGCCGCCGCGGGGAGAGTGACCGACGTAGAGCAGTTCCTGGCCGACGTGCGCGCCCGCGAACAGGTCATGGCCACCGGGCTCGAGGGAGGGATCGGCATTCCACACGCACGGTCCATCGCGGTGACCGCCGCCTCCCTCGCCTTCGGACGCAGCCCGGCCCGCGTCGACTTCGGTGCCAGTGACGGTCCGGCGGACCTCATCTTCCTCATCGCCGCACCGGCGGAGGGGGGCGCCGAGCACATGACCATCCTCGCCTCGCTAGCGCGTCGCCTGGTTCACGGCTCCTTCAGGGAGTCGCTAAGGAGTCTTTCGGGCGCGGCCGAAGTCGCCGCGCTCATAAATCGGGAGGTGGGGGCCTAGAAGCAGGGGTGAGGGAGTCGAGTTGAGCTGGCATAGGGAAAACCTCTTAGAAAGAAGGGACAGGGGGAAGCAGTGAGAATTGTCGCTGTGACATCGTGCCCGACCGGTATCGCGCACACCTACATGGCCGCAGAGGCCCTGGAGGAGGCCGCGCGTGCGGCGGGGGACACAATCGAGGTGGAGACGCAGGGAGCTGCGGGCATGACCAAGCTGGCGGCGGATACCATCGCTGCGGCGGACGTGGTCGTCCTTGCCGCGGACGTCGAGGTTCGGGAGCGCGAGCGCTTCAGTGGAAAGCCGACCGTGGAGGTGGCGGTCTCGACCGCAATCAACTCCGCGGCGGCGGTGCTCGAAGAGGCAAGGTCGAAGATGGCGAGCTCGGTGCCCGCCGAACCTGCCCCTAGGAGCGCCACGCCGCCCGTCACGCCCCTTGCCGCAGCCGGATTCGGGAGCAGGCTGCGCCAATGGCTGATGACGGGTGTCAGCTACATGATTCCATTCGTTGCCGCTGGTGGAATCCTCATAGCCGTCTCCTTCATTATCGCAGGCCCGCAGGTGGCAATGGCCGTCAACGGCGGGGTCTTCCATGGCGTTCACTACCCCGGAGCCACCTCCATCACCGCCATCTACCACACCGCCGGTATCGGGGGCGTACTCTTCGAGATCGGAGGGATCGCCTTCTCCATGCTGGTGCCGATCCTGGCAGGCTTCATTGCCTACGGGATGGCGGACCGCCAAGGTCTGGTGCCGGGTGTCATCGGCGGCCTGATCGCCGTCGACGTCCACGCGGGCTTCCTGGGAGGGATCATCGCCGGACTCCTTGCCGGCGCCGTAGTGCGGCTGATCCTCAAGGTTCCGGTTCCCCGGGTCATATCGGGCATGATGCCCATCGTGGTGGTGCCGCTCATCTCCGCGACCGTGGTCGGCGTCCTGATGCTGCTGGTGATCGGCAACCCCGTCTCCTTCGTGATGACCGAGATCACCAATTGGCTCAACGGCCTATCCGGAGCCAATGCGATCGGCCTGGGCGCGCTGCTCGGGCTGATGATGGCCTTCGACATGGGCGGGCCGGTGAACAAAGTCGCCTACACCTTCGCAGTCGCCGGTCTGGCCTCAGGCGGCATCGGCGGGCAGAAGGTCATGGCGGCGGTCATGGCCGCCGGCATGGTCCCGCCGCTCGCGCTGGCGCTGGCCACGGTGCTGCGCCGCGGCCTCTTCAGTGACGCCGAGCGCAAGGCGGGTGAGGCGGCCTGGCTCCTGGGCGCATCGTTCATCACCGAAGGCGCGATACCCTTCGCCGCCGCAGACCCGCTCAGGGTCATCCCCTCGATCATGGCCGGAAGCGCCGTCACCGGCGCACTCTCGATGGCCTTTGCGGCCAGCTCACCCGCTCCACATGGAGGTATCTGGGTGGTGGGGCTGCTTGGCCACTGGCCGCTCTGGATACTTTCCATCGCGGCGGGCACCGTGGTCGGCTCGGCCTGCGTGATCGCCCTCAAGTCCCTTCGCCGCAGTGTGCCCGCACCGGCGCCGGTCGTCAGCCTCCAGGAGGTGGCAAATGCCTGAGATCCGTGCCAAAGTCGCTTCGACCGTCGGCTTGCATGCCCGTCCGGCCGCCCTGTTCGCGGCTGCAGCCGCCGCCGCCCCGGTTCCGATCTCGGTCTGCAAGCCGGGCGGCGAGCCCGTGGACGCGCGCAGCATCCTCTCGGTCTTGACCCTCGATGCCCGCTGCGGAGACGAGTTGATCCTCGCGGCGGAGGGGCCGGGAGCCCAGGAGGCGCTGGCCTCGGTGGTGAAGGTTCTCGAGACCAACCACGACCAGGCGGAGGCGTAAGGCAGTGGAGGTGCCGACGGTGCATTTGAAGGGCATCGGCGTGAGCCCCGGAGTGGTGGTGGGGAGGGTGGCCAAGCTCTCCCCACCACCGGTTCTCCCGGCCGGCCTGGTCCCCGGAGGTGACCCCGAGGCCGAGATCCTGCGTACCCGCCAGGCGTTGGACAGGGTGCGGGAGGAACTCGGCGAGCGCAGCGCTCACGCCGCCTCGGTGGCGGTCGATGTCCTGACGGCGCAAGCGGCCATGGCGGCGGACCCGGTTCTGGCGGCAAGCATCTTCGGCAAGATCCGCGATGGCCGGGCCGCGCCGGCGGCGGTCAAGGAGGCCCTGGCCGCCTTCGGCGAGCAGCTGCTCGCCATCGGCGGATACCTGGCCGAGCGGGCAGCAGACTTGGACGACATCGGGAACCGGGTCATTTCGGTGCTCCTGGGGCTGCCGATGCCCGGGCTTCCCCTCCGCGACGAGCCGTTCGTACTGCTGGCCGAGGACCTTGCGCCGGCCGACACCGCCACCTTGGATGCTTCGAGCGTGCTGGCGATCGTCACCGAGTTGGGTGGTCCGACCAGCCACACTGCGATCATCGCCAAATCGCTCGGCATCCCCGCAGTGGTGGCGTGCAAAGGGGCTTTTGCCGTCGAGGACGGCGCCAGGATGCTCGTTGACGGCATGACCGGGACCGTGGTGACCGAGCCATCCGAGGAGGAGGTTTCCGAACGGGTGGGAAGGCTCGCCCGGCGACGAGCGGCGGTGACCGAGTACTCGGGCCCGGGACGTCTTGCCGACGGGTCGCGGATTCAGCTGCTGGTCAACGTCGGGACGTCCTCGGACATCGAGAGGGCCGGGCACGCCGATTGCGAAGGGGTCGGCCTCTTCCGCACCGAGTTCCTCTTCCTCGACCGTCCCAGCGCCCCCAGCGTCGAGGAGCAGCGAGGGACCTACCGCCGCCTCTTCGAGAGTTTCAGCGGGCGAAAAGTGGTGGTCCGCACCCTTGATGCGGGCGCCGACAAGCCGCTCGCCTTCGCCCGCATGGCCGACGAGCCCAACCCGGCATTGGGCGTCCGGGGTTACCGTACGGCGCGATACCTTCCCGAGCTGCTGGAGGATCAGCTGAGGGCGATCTCCAGGGCGGCCATGGGCAGCGGAGCCGACGTCTGGGTGATGGCGCCGATGGTGGCCACACCCGCCGAGGCGGCCGACTTCGCCAGGCGTGCGCACGAACTCGGGCTGCCCCTGGCGGGTGCCATGGTCGAGGTCCCCGCAGCGGCTCTGCGCGCGGAGCACCTGCTTGACGTGGCGGACTTTCTCTCCATCGGCACCAACGATCTCTCCCAGTACACCTACGCGATGGACAGGGAGACCGGTGCCATTCCAGAGCTGCTTGACCCATGGCAGCCGGCTCTTCTGGAGCTGGTGCGGCTGACCGCGGCGGCCGGCAAGCGGGCCGGCAAACCAGTGGGGGTCTGCGGGGAGGCCGCCAGCGACCCGCAGTTGGCGGTGGTCTTCGCCGGACTTGGCGTCGGATCCCTCTCCATGGCGCCGGTGAGCCTGGCCGAGGTCAGGGCAGAACTCTCCCTGTACACCATGGACCAGTGCTCGGAGGCGGCCGAGATCGCCATCTCCGCGCGTGACGGCGAATCCGCGCGGGCCTCGGTGGCTCGGTACCTGGACTCGGTGCTGGCGGGCTAGACGGCCGCGGGCCGCACCAGGAGCGCCTCGCCCCGGGCGAAGAGCTTGACGTTGGCACTGTCGGCAACGCCCGCTGCCTCGGCAACCGAGACCTCCACCACGATCGCGCTCCCGCCCGGATTGCGGATCGACAGCTTGGTCGAGGCCCCCAGGAAGCTCCTGGACAGCACCTCGGCTCCGTCGTCGTTGGCGGGGGTGACGCCCAGGGACTCGGGGCGGATCAGCACCTGTACCCGGCTGCCGGGGCTCATCGCCTGCCCGCTTCGGTAGGCGACTTTGCCCACCAGCTCCACGTCGACGGTCTCGGAGTCCACCACAACGCCTCTCAGCCGGTTCACGGTGCCCACGAATTCGGCTACGAACTCCGTCGCCGGGCTGGAATAGACGGAAAGGGGAGTGTCGAGCTGCTCGAGGCGCCCCTGATGCATGACCGCGATCCGGTCCGCCAAGGCGAGCGCCTCTTCCTGGTCGTGGGTCACGAAGAAGGTGGTGATCCCCAGTTCCAGCTGGATGCGGCGGATCTCTTCCCGCAACTGGGCGCGCACCTTTGCGTCAAGAGCCGATAGGGGCTCGTCGAGGAGCAGGAGCTGCGGCTTGATGGCGAGCGCCCTGGCCAGTGCGACGCGCTGCTGCTGGCCGCCCGAGAGCTGATGGGGGAAGCGATCCGCCATCGAAGAGAGTCCCACCAGGCTCAGCATCTCGTCGGAACGCTCCGAGCGCTCCTTGCTCTTCTGCCCGCGTACCCGCAGACCGAACTCGACGTTCTCGCGCGCGGTCATGTTGGGAAAGAGGCTGTAGCTCTGGAAGACCATGCCGATGTTGCGCTTGGCCGCAGGCAGGGAGGTCACGTCCTTGCCCGCGATCAGGATGTTCCCCTCGTCGGGAGCGTCGAGGCCGGCAAGCATGCGCAGCGCGGTGGTCTTGCCACAGCCGGAGGGGCCGAGAAGAACCACCAGCTCGCCCGGCTCCGCACGCATGCTGAGGGACTTGAGGGCGGTGGTCTCCTTGAAGAAGCGCGAGAGGCCGCGAAGCTCCACCTCCACGCCCCCGCGCCCGAGGCTCGTCGCCACTTCCGTCGTTTCACTCATCGTCTGGTCAACTCTTTCTCTGCATCATGCATTGAGGTTCGGTACTTCGCGCTCAATCCGCCACCGCCGACTCGATAGCCGACTCGATCCCCGTGCCGCGGCGCCCTCCGCGCCGCTGGGAGAAGACGATCATCACCAGGGCCAGGGGGATCCAGGTGAAGATCAGGGCAATGAGCGAGAGAGCCACCGCCTGGCTCGCCTCCAGTCGGCCGACCTGCACCAGGAATACCGGGAAGGTGGTGAAGCTGAGCAGGGAGGCGACGGCGAACTCGCCCAGGCAGAAGGCGAAGGTGAGGATGGAGGCCCCCAGCAACCCCGAACGGAGGTTGGGAAGGATGGCGAAGCGCAAGAGCTTGATCCACCCGGCACCCAGGGACTGCCCCGCGTCTACCAGGGTCTTCAAATCGATGCTTTGCACCGCGGAGTCGAAGGTCCGGTAGCTGTAGGGGAGGGCCAGCACCACGTACTCCAGAGCCAGGATCACCGGGGTGCCGTAGATGATGTTGGGCAGGTTGCGGAATGAGGTGATCACGCCGAGGGTCACCACCACCGAGGGGATCACCAGCGGTAGCAGGGAGACCGACTCGAAGAGCCGGCGCAGCCTGGGCAGCCGAACATGCACGAAAATTACCGTGGGGATCAGCAGGGCCAAGGTCAAGGCGACAGTCCCCACGCCCACCTTGACCGACAGCCAGAGCGTGCTCCAGAACTGCGGAGTGCCGAAGAGCTGGGTGTAGGCGCTGAAAGTGAAGCTGTTGTTGTTGCCCAGGAAGGAGAAACGCGCCGAGGCGACGATGGGGATGATGAAGAAGGCGCCCACCAGGATAAGGACGGTGTAGCGGAACGGCTTGCCCAGGCGCAGGACGTTGGAGCCTTCGCCGCCCGCGCCGCGCTGCAGGTCGGGGGTCACCGTAGCCACTTGGAAGCCTTTCGTTGCACGTACGCGTAGAGCAGCGCCGCCACCAGCACCACCACGATCATTCCAGCTCCAAGGGCATCACCGAGGTTGGTCTGGCCGGCCAGCACGTTGCCCGAGATCAGCGAGCCGAGCTGTATGGGTACCAGCGGGATGGTGCCCGAGGTCAGTGCCTCCGCCGTCGCGTATGCCGCAAAGGCGTCGGTGAAGAGCACGATGAAAGCCGCCAGCATCGGCGGTGTAAGCAGGGGTATCCCCACCCAGCGCCAGAACTGGAAGCGGCTGGCTCCCAACGAGGCGGAGGCGTCGATCCACTCTTTGCGCAGAGCCTGGATGGGCGGGATCATGATCAGGATCATGAGCGGGATCAGGAAGTACTGATAGACGATGGTCAGACCCAGCACCGAATAGAGCGAAAAGCCGTGTGCGTAGAGGTCGAAGCCCGCAGAGGAGAGCAGCTTGGTCACCACGCCGAAGTTGCCCACGGTGGCGATGAAGGAGAAGGCCAGCGGGACGCCTCCGGTGTTGGCGAAGACGCCGGAGCCCGCCGTCACCAGTGCACGGACTATTCGGTTGTCGGTGGCGCTGACCGCCAAAGCAGCCAACACGCCGACCACCGCGGCGATGAGCGCCGAGGCGAAGGAGAGCTTTATCGAGGCGATGAAGCTCTGCAGGTAGACACCGTGCACGGCCTCATCGAAGTTGGCCATGGTGAACTGGCCGTTGCCGTTCTTGAACGCGGTGGCGACCACCGAGATGGCCGGCACCAATAGGAAAAGCGCGACATAAACGAGAAAAGGAAGGGCTCCGATGCTGGTGTGCCAGCGCCCTTTGCGCCAAGAACGCCTGCGCCGGCCGGCGTCGGCGGGGGCGTCGCCACCCCCGCCGGACACCGAATCCGAACCGCTTCGGAGCTCGTCTGTTACTGCCAAATGATTACTCCAGGTTGGCTTAGGCGAGAACTAGCCGGAGATGGTGGGCCACTGCTGGGCCACCAGCTGCTGCGCCTGAGCGAGCTGTGCCGTCGACGGGAAGGTGGGATTCCCGCTGACCGGAGGCAGCAGGGACAGATACGTCGAGTTCACGGTGCCCGCGGTCTGCATTGCCGGGAGCAGGATCGGCCTGGCGAAGCCCTTCAGCCACAGGTTCTGGCCCTCCGCCGAATAGAGGAACTCCTCCCATAGCCTGGCCGCGGCCGGGTCGGGGGCGTTCGCGGAGATCGCCTGTGCGTAGTACGAGGCGTACTTGGCGTTGGCGGGAACGAAGACCTTCCAGTTGACCTTGCCTTTGACGGCCTGGGCGTAGGCCGAGTTCAGGTAGTCCCAGTCGATGTTGACCTTGATCTGGCCGCTCTCGATCACCGCCGGAG
>JAKAEN010000112.1 GCA_021818355.1 Actinomycetes bacterium
CGAGCCCACCAGGAGCGCAAAGAAGACGGAGGGGGCCTGTTCCTCGTTGTCCTCGGTTTCGGAGCGGTCCGAACCCGGCTGCCGCTCGCGGTCGGGGAGGCTTGACTTTGTGGCCCGCATGCCCATCTCAGGCGCTCACGGAAAGGGGCTCGAGAGGGGAGGAGACGTCCGAAAGGACGCAACCGGTGGCCCGGGTCGAGGCCTCGGCCTGCACCTGCATGTAACGGGCCCAGGCCGGACTGTACCGGACACCGCCATCAAGGCCGATCATCAGGGCGGCGATCTCCCGATCGCGACATATGGCCATGCCTCCCGCCCCGCCACGGAGGAAGATCCACTTGGAGAAGACCTCGGCCCGGGCCGAATCGGTGTCCACGACGGTCACCGCATACAGGTCGGACTCCGCCGAGTCCATGGTTGCGGGGTCGATGATGTGGTGCTTGGTCTGTCCTCCCACCTTCCAGTTGCGCACCTTGACCGAGGAGGTGGCGACGGCACCGGTGCCCACCCGAACCAGCATCGGCAGGCTTGCTGATGAGAAGGGGTCCTCGATGTCGACGAACCAGGGGTCGGGGTCGTGGGAATCCAGGTAGGTGCGGATGTCGCCGCCGGCTTCGATCAAGTGGCTGCCCGAGTCGCTGTGGCGGAGATGGTCGCTGAGCATGCGAAGCGCCAAGCCCTTGCCGATTCCCCCGAGGTCTATTGGTTCCGAGCCGATCGAGAGCACACCGGCATGCTCGTCGAATATCGCACAGAATTCCGATGGGGGTCGGGCGGGTGATGCGGCGGGCCTGGGCGCGAGCTCCGCACCGGTGCCAACTTCGGTGAAGGAGCGCTCGTAACCGAGGTGCTCGAGAGCCCGCTTCACGCGGGGGTCGAAGTGGCCGCCGGTGAGCCGGTGGGCGGTGAGGGCTTCGAAGACGGCGAGCCTCAGCAAAGTCGAGGGGTGGGCAAGCTCCCCGGTCTGGTTCAGAGCGGAGAGCTCGGAGTCTTCTCGGAAGCGGCTCCAGGAGGTCTCCATGCTCTGAAGCAGCCTCTCGGTCGCTTCGGCGAGACGCCTGGCGTGGCGTGGGGTGGCCTGGCGCAGCTGGAAGTTGAAGTGTGTCCCCATGGCGTGGACACGCCAGGTCCGGGCATCCTTTTTCATCTCGTCATCCTGCTGCCAGCATGCTGGCGGTAGTGGTGGCGGCGGGCGTGTTCCCGATCGGGACCGAAGGTACGCGCACCGTGTTTCCGGAGGAGGCCCCAGCACCGACCGGCGCCGGAGCAGGCTTCTGATTCTTGATCGCCGTGATCCCGTTGGAGATGCTGGTAAGGCCCGCCTGGTCCTGCGAGGATGCGGCTTGTAGCGCGGCAAGTTCGGATGCGCTGCGGTTGACGGCGTTCGCGACGGCGAGGTATTGCTCTTCGGCCGCCTTTGCGGCCTTGATCTTTGCCGCCGTAGCCGCCTGTTGGGCCGCGTTGTAGAGGTGTCGCGGGCTGGAAACGAAGGAGACCGCCTGCATGGTCCCGTATGCCGTTCCAGGCACGATTATTGCGACCGGCACCAGCCGGCGGGCTGCTGTCTTGGCCTTTGACGAGCGACGCTTCTTGTTTTCCGCCATCGCCCCGCCTAGTCGTCGCCGCCGGAGTCGTCGCCCGTAGAGCTCGAGGCACGGGTAGTAGCAGCAGGCGTGGGTGCCCTCGTTGCCGTTGAGTAACTGGAGACCGCGGCTGCAGATGCGCGCTGCTCGGCCGCAATTGCAGCCGCGCTTGCCTGGGCCAACTCCTGCTGCTTGGTCGCGAGCTCGGAAGAAGTCTGGCTGAGCTGGGTCTTGATGGCCTGCTCCTGCTTGGAGAGGGCGCTTATGGCGGACTCCAGCTGAGAGGTGCGTGCCTTTGCGGTTGCGCTGATGCTGGGCGCATTGGTGTCAGCCGAGGTGTTGGTCGCCCCGATCACCTGGGCTTGGTGCAGCGCGAGTATCACGCCCAACCCCCCACCGGCGCTCACCAGCACCTTGACAGGATTTGAGACCTTCATCCGTCCTCCTTGCGTCTCGCCCGTCGTGCTTGTGGAACGAGTCTCGACGCCTTTCGGGAGCCAGGGATGATTGATCTATGAGAATCGTCTTAGCCCCGTCGGGCGGCGATCAGTCGGAGGCGAGACGGTCCTGGTACCTGGCCATGGCCGAGATCCACTTCCCGGTGTCGTTGGCCCTGAAGCTGTAGAAGCCCCGCACGTCCTCGTGCGGTAGGATCAGGAACTCCTCCGCGTCCATTGCCTGCACCACCTTGTCGGCAACCTGTTCCGGCTCGAGGACGTCGCCGGCCTGCAGCACCGCGGCTTGGGCGAGCAGGTGCTCCTCGTTCTGGCGTCCACCCTCGGGAAAGAGCATGTTGGTGCGAACGCCCATGGGGCAGAGCACGGAGACCTTGATGTTGTCCCGGCCGTGGGTGATGGCAATCCATTCCGACAAAGCGACCGAGCCGTGCTTTGTGACGGCGTAGGAGAGCGCTCCCAAGTTGGTCAGGAGCCCAGCCGCCGAGGCGGTGTTCACGATGTAGCCGCCGCCGCGCTCTATCATGCCCGGCAGGAAGTTCCGCGCCAACCGCACCTGAGACATGACGTTCACGTCCCACGAAGCCTGCCAGGCCTCTTCGAGGGTGTCCAGGCCGCCACCGAAGGACACGCCGGCGTTCGCGAACAGGACGTCGATCCCGCCGCTCTCTTCCTTGACCACCCCGGCCAGCAGCCCAATAGCATCGCGGTCGGCGAGATCCACGGCGACCGAGTAGCTGGGCGTGCCTCCCGCCGCGATATCGTCCGATACCTCGCTCGCTCCCCGCTCGTTCTTGTCCACGCAAATCACGACGGAGGGACCTTCGGCTGCCACCCTTCGCGCGATCGCCCGGCCAATGCCGGATGCCGCGCCGGTCACCAATATGGACTTGCCATGAAGTTTCATGGCCCGATGCTACATACGCCCGAGGCTCCGGCGCCTGTCCTTTGCGAGTGCGGCCGCGAGGCTATCTATCCAGGCGCGTGTGCTTGACTTCGTTGAATTCGGGGTGACCGAAGACCTGGTCCAGCATGCGTCCGACCACCTCTTTGGGGTTTTCCGAGGATTCGGCCGGCCTCTTCATGACCCGCACGAACGCGGCCCTCTCGCCGTCGAAGACCGTTGGGACGCCGAAGACGGCCAGGCGCTCCACCTGATCCTCATGCATCTCGCGCATCCGCTGCGCGTATGTTCCAGCTTCGACCTGGGAGAAGACCGCCTCGGCGTCGATCCCATGCTCCGCCAGGACCTTGGCGATCTCGGAGTGATCGCGCAGGCTGGCGCCACGGTCGTGGCGAATGGCGAAAAGGTCGAGGTGGACCTTCAAGAACTTGTCGGGGAATTGCTGGGAGACGATGTAGCCGACTTCGTTCGCAAGGCGGTCCCCCGCGCGGTCCGGGTCGTCCCAGATCGCCGGGTCGCCTTCCTCTACGTGCACCTGGGAGAGGTTGAAGGGGAGAAACTCGACCTCGTAGGGCTCGCCTTCCTCCAAGGCAGCCGCCACATGCTCATTGAGGTTGCGGGCGAAGGGGCAGCGGTAGTCGTAATTGATGGAGAATTTCGAAATGGTCACGGTTATAGAATCCCTGTTTTCGCCTCGGTTATTCCTTATGCGCCGTCCAGTAGTTGATGGATCACCGATTCATCGTGCTCGTAGCTGAGGCGGGCGGCTGCCTCAGCGGGGGAAAGCCACGCGATCTCGTCGACCTCTTCGTTCGGCGAGAAATCTCCGCTCGCGTAGCTCATGAGAAAGTAGGTGACCGTCTTGTCGCGTCCGCGATCGTCACGGTACGAGGTGGTGGCGCGCTTCTCGCTGAGAAGCGAACCGACGATGCCCGTCTCCTCCAAGACCTCTCGCAGCGCCGCGTCAGGCTCGGACTCGCCCTTGTCGATCTTGCCCTTGGGCAGGCTCCAATCGTCGTAGTGGGGCCGATGGACGAGGCATATGAGCGGCACGCCGTCCACCTTGCGGACGACGACCGCACCGGCCGCGCGAACCGTCAAGGCCGCTCCGCCCGAGGAGTGATCGGGAATAGTTTTTTCACCAGCAGGCCGAAGGCCATGCCGATTGCCAGACCGGCCACCACGTCGGACGCGTGGTGCATCCGGACATGGATCCGCGATGGCGCGACGAGAGCAGCAAGGCCCACGTAGACCGGCCAGAAACGGTCGTTGTCGCTGAGCAGGACCGCGGCACAGGCCGCTGCGGAAGCGTGCCCGGAAGGAAACGAGCTGGTGAGCGGAGTGCGGATCTCATGCGGCAGATCGCCCTCCCAGGTTGGGCGGCTGCGCCCGAAGATGGTCTTGATGCCGAGATTGACCAGCACGCTTTCGGCCAGAAGCGCTGCAGCGGCGCGAACCGCGTAGCGCTCGCCGTCCTTGCGCAGTCCCCGCATCGCTGACAGCGTGAACCAGAGGATGGAGTGGTCGGCGACGTTCGAGGCCCCGAAAAGGATCCTGTTGACGAGGGGCCGGCCCCGAAGGGGGGCGAAGATCTCGTCGACGACGTCGTCGAAGGGTTTGAAAAGTTCGTGTACGTCTGTCAATTGCTGAAACCGTCCGCGGCGCCGCCGTTGCAGCCGCCGTCTTTTTTCGCACCGTGGGAGACCTTGAAGGTCTCCAGCAGTGAGAGGCTACCGCCCTGGGCCGGACATAGCTCCTGGTAGCAGCAAAAGCGGCACAACTTGGACGGCCTTGGCCGGAAGTCCTCGCGCTCGCAGGCGTTGCAGACGGCACGCCAAACGGCCTCGGTCCGGGAGGTGAGCCCCTTGAGCGCCTGCTCGGTGGGCGAGGCCACTATGCGCGTTGCGTCGCGCAGATAGACCAGCTGCACCTGGGAGGGCCGCTGGCCGAGCACCTTCTCGCACAGGAGGGCGTAGAAGTAGACGCCGCTCAGGCGCTCGTTCTCCTGGACCTCGCCCGGCAGCTTCCCGGTCTTGTAATCGGTCACGGTGAGACTGCCGTCGTCGTTGAGGTCGAGCCGGTCGATGACCCCTCGCAGTGTGACCCCGCCCAAGCTGGTCTCCAATCTCAGCTCGGTGGCGATCGCCTTGACCTTGGTGGGGTCTTCGGCTTCAAAGTCCTTAAGGACCAGGGTGCGCATTTCCCGGTGGAGCGAGTCGAGGTTGGCTTCGGTCGAATCCAGGCCGCTTAGAGTACCCTCCGCCAGCGCCTCCGTCCAGACCTCCTCGGCGAGCTCCAATGCCCGTTCGCGAGTGCGGTCGGCTCCGTCATACCTGAAGTAGAGCCTGTCGAGGACCGTGTGGGCGAGGGTGCCCCTCAGGGTCCAGGGGGTTATCGGCTGGGGAATCTTGTCGATGACCGACAAGCGGAACGCGAGTCCGCACTCTTTGAAAGAACTTACCTTGGACGCGGTAATCGAGCCCGGTACCTGCAAACCCATATCACTCAGCCAACGGTCACCTTTTGCTGGCTTTCATTTTACCAGTTCGTTGCTTTGCGCTGGTTGCAGCGATTCGCGCCTAGCCGAGGAAGGCCTCGGCCATCTTTGCCACTTGCGAAGGAACCTCGAAGGGGCCGAAGTGGCCAAGGCCTTCGGCTACCGCCGGTTCGGCGGCTTGACTCCTGGCGGCGAGCTGGGCGATGTGCTCGAAACTGAACGAGTCCGTGCGTCCACCGGCCACCATCAGGGAGCGCGCTTTGACCCGATCCATTCTGTCCCACGCATCATGGCAGATCGCTTGCGTGTAGACCTCGGCCTCGATCTCGCGAGGACAGGCGAGATGAATGTGGCCGTCGAAACCGCGCGTCCAGCCCGTCTCGAGGTAGAGGTCGATTGCTCGGGGATCGAAGGTGTTCATCGGTGGCTTGGAGGCAAAGTTCGCGGCGGCTTCCGCGCGAGTGGTGAAGGTCTGCCGGCGCTTTCGTGTCAGCACCGCGAGCGAGGTCTCCTCGTCGGGTTCAGGTTGGGCCGGCCCGATCACGACCGGCTCATAGAGGAAAAGGGATCCGAACATGCCCGGCTGCTCCTGCTCGGCAAGGAGCAGGCCTGCGCCCCCATATGAGTGGCCGAACCCGTGCCAAGCCCCGCCGCCAATACGCCGCACCGCTTCTTGTATGTCTTTGCTCAGGACGCGCCATGGCAAGTCCTCCGGAAAGTTCCCGCCCGAGCCGCCGTGGAACCGGGCATTGAGTCCCCAGCAGTGAAAGCGATGGCGCAGTTCGCCGGCGATAGGCAGGTACATACGCGCACTAAATCCCGTCGCATGCACGAAGAGTAGGTTGTCGCCGGTGCCGCCGAAATCCTCCAACACGATTCCGGTGCCATCGGATGCGTAGAATGTCTCGGCGTGAAGGGCTCGGAACTTGGTCATCGCCAAGGAATTGTAGGACGTCAATCGTGCCCCGGTCCGCATCGCGCACGTCCCCGGCACTGTCGAACCCGCTGAAATGCATGGGCTCGGGCTAACACTTTTCCTCTCCGAGCTTCCGGGACCTGCTGGAATGCCGGTAGCTGACCTCTCGGAGCTACCTGGGCTGGCGCAATGGGCACAGCGCTGCGGCTTCGCGTCGCTATGGCTCGGGCCCTTGCTTCTGATGCCGGCGGATTCGCCGGTCGGCCCGTACAGTCCGGAGTCCCGCTTCCTCCTGGATCCGCTGTATCTTCCACCTTTGGGCCGGGAGAGTCCGCATGGCGTCAGCACGCAAGAGCGCGTCAAGGCTCAGCGCGAGGCCCGGGCCGCGGCCTACCTTGATGCGGACCCCGACGTGATCCGTAGCCAGGATGCTTACGATACGGGCGCCGAGGCCCGTATACGCGGTTTGCTCCGGCCGCGCCAGATTGAACTGGCGGGCCAGGTATACCTGCGCCTTGCCGGGCGGGCCGGTGCGGACGAAGTCGAGCTTCGGGAGGCGGTGGTCACATCGCAGGCGCTTGCACATGGCTTGATCGCCAGGGCCAACCGAAGCCTCCCCATCGGTCTCGACATGCCAGTCGGCGTGGTGCCGGGCGGCGTGGATGCGGTCGCACTGGGCGATTGGGTGCTGAAAGAGGGCGCCCTTGGAGCGCCCCCTGACTATTTCAATCCGAATGGACAGTCGTGGGGGATCGTCGGTTTCGACCTTGGGGCCTTCCCGGACGAAGACGGAGGCTTCCCCCTTATCGGCGCGTTGCAGACCTTCGCGGAGGCTGCACGCGGTTTTCGAATTGACCATGCCATCGGATTGCAGCGCCTTTGCGTGGTGCCAGACCGTGACGAGGGCATAGGCACACCGGTTTTCGTCCCCCAGCCACGTGATCGGACGCTTTCCCAGCTGGCGAAAATTGCCGAGGCGGGCGAGCTGACCCTTGTGGCGGAAGATCTCGGGGCGGTGCCCGAAGGGCTGCGCGAGGCACTGCTGGGTGCAGGGTTGTTGCTCAGCAAGGTCCTTTGTTTTGAGCAAGAGGCGCCCATTACGTATCCGGTGGCCTCGGCGTTATCATTTGGCACCCACGACACGCCAACGCTCAGGCAGTTGGCAGGAGACTGCGCAGAGCCGGCGGACTTCGGTGAGGCTCCTGCAAGGGTTGCTGCGCACCTGCAGCGCGCTGTTGGGGGCATGGGAATCGACCGGCGCTTTCGGGCGGCCGCGGCTGAGCTGGCGGGGACGGGTTCCGCGGACTACTTCGACGAAGTTCTGCCGAAGGCATTGCAGGTTCTGGCAGCCGCGCCGTCGATGATGCCTCTCATCAGTCTTCGCGACCTCCTGGGTTCCTGCGAGCGCCTTAATCTCCCGGGAGTCCCCCAGGGTCAAAGGGACAACTTCTTTCTGCCGCTGTTCGGCCGTGCCCAGTTCAGGTCCTTAATCGGTCTTGACCAGATATTCGATGGCTGCTGAAGGCCCCCCTAGTAGTGTGATCGCGTGGAAAACTTCATCTCCTCATACGGCCTGCTCGCGGTCTTCGTGCTGATGACCCTCGAGTCGGCGCTGATTCCGGTGCCATCCGAGGTCGTCATGCCGTTCGCCGGCGTTCTGGCCGGCCTTGGGAAGATGAATTTGGCGGCGGCGATCCTGGCCGGAACCTTTGGGAACCTCTTGGGAAGCTATATCGCCTGGGTGATTGGTCGCACCGGGGGACGAGCCTTGGTGCTGCACTTTGGCAAGTACGTGCGCATCCGCGAAGAGGATGTTCATCGTGCGGAGAAGTGGTTTGCACGGCGGGGCGAGGCCGCCGTTCTGGTTGGCCGCCTCTTGCCCGTGATTCGCACCTTTATATCCCTACCCGCAGGCGTCGCCGAGATGCAGCCCGTCCGCTTCGGTGTCTTCACCTTCATCGGCGCCCTCCCCTGGTCGGCGGCACTTGCCCTGGTCGGGTACGCGGTTGGCTCGAACTACACGCACATCGCTGCATATATCAAGTACGCCGGGTATTTGATTGCGGTCGTCGTCGTGGTGGTGATCGTGCGCTTCTTCCTCAAGCGCTTCCGCTCCGCGGACAAGCGCCTCGTCTAGGGCGTCGCTAAGCTTTTAGTCGATCGGGGAGTGGCGCAGCGGCAGCGCACCTGGTTTGGGACCAGGGGGTCGGGGGTTCAAATCCCCCCTCCCCGACCAATTGCCAGGCCGCCTGGCGAGAAGGTTCCAGATGGCCATCCGGCTAGTATCTGGGAACGCGCGGGTGTAGCTCAATGGTAGAGCTCCAGCCTTCCAAGCTGGTGGTGCGGGTTCGATTCCCGTCACCCGCTCCAAGGGTTACATACAA
>JAKAEN010000113.1 GCA_021818355.1 Actinomycetes bacterium
GTAGAGGACGGCGTGGAAACGGAGGTTCTCCTCCGCGGTCAGCTGCTGGTCGAGCGTCTGTTCCTGGAAGACCAGCCCGATGCGCTGGCGGACATCGCGGGGCCGGGTGGAGACGTCATAGCCGTCGATCAGCGCACGGCCACCGGTGGGCTGGGTCAAGGTGCAAAGCATGCGGATGGTGGTGGTCTTCCCCGCGCCATTGGGGCCGAGGAAGGCAAACACCTCGCCGTGCTCGACCGTAAAGGAGACGCCTTTGACCGCTTCCACCTCGCCGTAGCGCTTGGAGAGGTTGTCGACCTCGATCGCGTGCGCCCCTTCATGCGCATACGGGGGCAAGGGGCTGCGTTCTTGCTCGGTCATGTCACCTCCAGGGAAAGCCACGCGGGGCTCCCGGGGGCCTTCATGGCGTGATCGTATCACCGAGCTGGCAGGAGCGCCATCTCCGCACCCGCCGCACCCGCCGGGTGGCGCTGTGAAACTTGGCTCACGAGATGGGCCGGCGGAGCCAGTCCCGGATCTCCTCGGAGTGCTCGCCCAGACCGGGAGGGGCCAGGCGGTAGGTGGGGGCGGTACCGCTCAGACCGATCGGGTTGCGCATGGTGCCGAGCTGGCCGCCGTCGAAGGGGAATCTCACGACAGGATCCATTCCCAACTGCTCGGCAAAGGCGACACCCTGGTCGATGGTGTTGATCGGGCCGCAGGGCACGCCGGCGGCGAGCAGCTCCTCGAACCACTCCCCCTTGGTGCGCCGCTTCAGGCGCTCCACCAGCAGCGGGCCGAGCACCTCGCGGTGGCGGGTGCGGTCCTGGTTGCGCGCGAAGCGCGCGTCCTCGGCAAGCTCGGGGGCGCCGATGATCTCGCAGAAGCGTCGGAACTGGCCGTCGTTGCCCACGGCGACGACGATCTCGCCGTCAGAGGTGGCGAGAGGCTCGTAGGGGTAGATGCTGGGATGGGAGTTGCCGGAGCGGAATGGCACGACCCCGCCGGCCAGGTAGGCGCTGGTGTGGTTGACCATTCCCGACAGGGCGGTGGAGAGCAGGTTCACCTCGATGTGCTGGCCGGCGGAACCCTTTGAGCGGGCGAAGAGCGCCGAGACCACCCCGATGGCGGTGTTGAGCCCCGCGATCACGTCGAAGACCGCAACGCCCGCCTTGTAGGGCTCGCCATTTGGGTCGCCGGTGACGCTCATGAAGCCGCTGATCGCTTCAGCCATGAGGTCGTACCCGGGAATTGAGGCCCCTTTGCCTGAGCCGAAGCCGGTGATGGAGGCGTAGACGAGGGAGGGGTTGAGGGCGATGGCCGCGTCGTAGTCGAGGCCGAACTTTGCCAGGGAGCCGGGCTTGAAGTTCTCGACCATGACATCTGCGCGCCGTACCAGCTCGTGGGCGAGCTCGCGATCCTCGCCGGAGGCGAGGTCCAGGACGACCGATCGCTTGTTGCGGTTGACGCCCAGGTAGTACGTGGAGACCCCGTCGCGCACCGGTGGTTTCCACCCGCGCGTGTCGTCACCTCCCGGGCTCTCGACCTTGATCACGTCGGCGCCCAGATCGCCGAGGAGCATGGTGCAATAAGGACCCGCCAGCACTCGGCTGAAGTCCGCGACGACGACTCCATCCAGAGGGCCGCGCGCAGAGCCGGATGGTTCGCCCGACATCAAGCCACCTTTCTCCCCGGTTTCGGCTAGGCCGCGGCCGCAGGGGTGGGGGGCCACGGGCGACTTGAAGGTTAGTCGATCGGGGCGGGGCGGCCCAGGCCGCACCTGGATCGAGGTGCGAAGTTGGAGGCAAATGCGAATACGGTGCGTGTAATTTGGATGACGGAGAGCGTTTGGGAAGGGTGCCCGGCGTGGAGCTGGATCTCGGCGATGTTGAGGAGTATCTGCGTGCGCGGGCGCGTCTTGCGCCGTCCACGCAGGCGACCTATCGCTCCGACCTGGTCGCCTTCGTGAGCTTTGTCCGCGCCGCCGAACTCGACGCCCTCGATCCCGCGGCGCTGAAGCGCTACTTCGCCACCTTGCGCCGTGACGGTCTCTCCCAGCGGACGCTGCTTCGCAAGGCGAGCGTCGTTCGCGGCTTCGTCTCCCATGTCTCCCGTTTCAACGGTGCGGCCGCGGCTCCCCGCATCAAGGTTGGCAAGGCGCCTCGCGGCCTGCCCAAGCCGGTGCCCGAGCGGGTGGTGGGCCGCCTCCTGGACGGGCTCGGCGAAGAGGCCGACGCCTCGCAGGATCCGTACGTTCTTCGTGACCTGGCCATGTTCGAACTTGTCTACGGATCCGGGCTGAGAGTCTCCGAGCTTTGCGGCCTGGCCCGCGCGGACGTCGACCTGAAGCGCGGATTCGTGCGGGTGCTCGGCAAGGGGGCCAAGGAGCGCTTCGTACCCATCTCCGGCGCCGCCCGGCGGGCGCTGGAGCGCTATCTGTCGGCCGGCCAGGGCGGAACCGGCAGGCTCTTCCTGAACCGCCGCGAAAATCCCATCACCCCGCGGGATGTGCGCCGCGCGTTGCAGCGGAGGGCGCCCTTTGCGATATCACCCCATCAGCTGCGCCACTCCTTCGCAACCGACCTTCTTACTCACGGGGCGGATCTCCGCTCCGTGCAGGAGCTGCTCGGCCATGCCAGCGTCGCGACCACGCAAATCTATACGAAGGTGTCCCTTGAGTTGCTTAAAGACGTTCACAAGCAGACTCATCCTCACGGGACCGAGGGTTAGGATGCTTTTCTGTGGATTCTGAGGCTGTCGACCAGGTCTCCCTGTTGTGGGACGCTTACAAACAGAGCCACGACCCGCAGCTGAGGGACCAGCTCATCGTGCATTATTCGCCGCTGGTCAAATATGTCGCCAGCCGGGTTGCGAGCGGTCTCCCGGGCAACGTCGACTCCCGCGACCTCGCCTCCTACGGAATCTTCGGCCTGATCGACGCCATCGAGAAGTACGAGCCCATGCGGGCGAACAAGTTCGAAACCTATGCGATCGCGCGGATCCGGGGGGCGATAATCGACGAGCTTCGCGCCATCGACTGGGTCCCGAGGTCGGTGCGCGCCAAGGCGCGCATGGTCGAGAAGGCCATCGCCAAGCTGGAGGCCAAACTCCTGCGCAGCCCGACCGACGAGGAGATCGCCGCCGAACTGAACCTGTCGGCCAAGGATCTCGGCAATATCCTGACCGAGACCCGGCGCCTCGGTGTCGCCGCGCTCGATGAGATAATGTCCGGCCCCGACCGCTCGGAAGCCCCGACCCTTGGTGACACCATCGCCGACAAGGGCACCGGGCCGGTGATGACCTTCGAGAACGAGGAGACCAAGCAGCTGCTCGCGCTGGCCATGAATCGCCTGGCCGACCGCGAGAAGATGGTGCTGGCGCTCTACTACTACGAGGGCTTCACCCTTGCCGAGATCGGGCAGGTCCTGGGGGTGACCGAGTCGCGCGTCTGTCAGATCCACACCAAGGCGGTCATGCAGCTCCGTCTGCGCCTAAAGGATCTCGACCAGGCCTGAACCGGGTCCACCTTCCTCGGCCGCCGGTAGCCCGGCGCGTCGGTAAGCTTGTTGGCGACCATTTCACGTCCAGAAGCGCCCCAACGGTCGCACAGTCGTGCGCGAGCTTCGGGACAGAATAACCGTGGGAGGATAAATGAGTCAGGGCCCTGTTGTCACCATGCGCCAGCTTCTCGAGGCAGGCGTGCATTTCGGCCATCAGACGCGCCGCTGGAACCCGAAGATGAAGCGCTTCATCTACGGCGAACAGAATGGCATCTACGTCATCGACCTTCACCAGACTCTTCGCCGGATCGAGACCGCTTACGTCTTTACCCGCGACCTCGCTTCCAAGGGCGGGAACGTCCTTTTCGTCGGAACCAAGAAGCAGACCAAGGACGCGATCGCGCGCTATGCGGAGCTCTGCGGGATGCCTTACGTGAACGAGCGCTGGCTGGGCGGAATGCTCACCAACTTCACCACCATCTCCGGCCGCGTCAAGAAGATGCAGGAGTACGAGCGCATGAAGGCGGCGGGCGACTTCGAGGCCATGCCCAAGAAGGAAGCACTCATCCTCTCGCGTGAGCTCGAGAAGCTCCAGCGCAACCTGGGCGGCCTCCGCTCCCTCGACCGCCTGCCCGACGCCATCTTCGTGATCGACACCAAGAAGGAGGCGATCGCGGTGACCGAGGCGAACAAGCTGGGCATCCCGGTGGTGGCGGTGGTCGACACCAACTGCGACCCCGATGTCATCCAGTTCGTCATCCCCGGCAACGACGACGCCATCCGCTCGGGTGACCTGATGAGCAGGATCATCGCCGAGGCGGTCGTCGAAGGCCGGCGCTCCCTCCCCGAGGTTGCGCAGATGGCTCCCCAGCAGGTTGATCCCGAGGAGCAGGCCAGGCGGCAGGCCGCGCAGGCCGAGGCGCGCAGGCGCGCTGCGGAGGAGGCCCGCGAGCGTGAGGCCCGTATCGCGGCCCGTTCGCGCAAGGCGCCCGCGGGTGAAGGCGCCGAAGACGAGAGCCCCGAGGCCTGACGCCTTGACGGGCGCAACCCGCCCGAACAGTTGAGTTTTTCCACCCCACCCCGTGCAAGGGGGTGGGGTGGGCCATGCCGAGCACGGATTTAGGCCGTTTTGCCGGCACAGAACCGAAGAAGAGAGGAACCATGGCAGTATCAGCCCAGGATGTAGCCGCGCTCCGCAAGCAGACAGGTGCGGGCATGTTGGAGTGCAAGCGCGCTCTCGAGGATGCCGGCGGCGACATGGAGCGCGCCGCTCAGATCCTGCGCGAGAAGGGCAAGGCCGGAGCGGCCAAGCGCGAGGATCGCGAGAATACCCAGGGCGCTGTGACCCTGATCGTCGACGACGGGAAGGTCGGCACCATTGTCGAGCTCAAGTGCGAGACCGACTTCGTGGCCAAGTCGTCCGACTTTACCGCCACCCTCGACCGGATCGCCACCGCGGTGAGCGAGAAGGGAGTCGAGGCGGCGGGCACCTTCGAGGAGCAGCTCCATGAGCTTCGCGCCACTCTCAAGGAGAAGATCGAGGTGGGCCAAGTGGTTCGCTTCGAGGCACCCGAGGGTTCGATCATCGACGGGTATCTTCATACGCAGTCGGACCGCGGCGTGAACGCGGTGCTGGTCGAAGTGGCAGGCGGCGACCGTGAGCTGGCTCACAACGTCGCGGTGCACATCGGCTTCGCCAAGCCCCGCTACGTCTCGCGCGACCAGGTTCCCGCCGAGGATGTCGAGCGCGAGCGCGAGACGCTCGAGACCATCTCGCGCAACGAGGGCAAGCCGGACGCCCAGATCCCCAAGATCGTCGAGGGCCGCCTGCGCGCCTTCTACGAGCAGCTCTGCCTCCTGGACCAGGCTTATGTCCGCGACGAGAAGGTCACGATCGAGAAGCTGCTCGGCTCCGCCACAGTGACCCGGTTCGCCCAGGTCGTGATCGGCGCCTAGGCATGGCGGTTAGCTCCATGGCCGATGGCCCGCGCTGGAAGAGGGCCGTTCTCAAGCTCTCCGGGGAGGCGCTGGCAAGCACCTCCTCCGACGAGGTGATCGACGCCGCGGTCCTGGACCAGATCGCCACCGAAGTGGTGGAGGTCGCCGGCGGGCTCGGCGTCGAGCTGGCCATAGTCGTTGGCGGCGGCAACATCTGGAGAGGTGGCGTGGGCGCGGGCGCAAAGCTCGAGCGCGCCACCTCCGACCACATGGGGATGCTCGGCACCACCATCAACGCGCTGGCGTTGCAGAACGCCATCGAGAAGAAGGGCCAGCCCACCCGGGTGCAAAGCGCCATCCAGATGGCTGAGTTGGCCGAGCCGTACATTCGGCGCAGGGCCATCCGCCACCTGGAGAAGGGACGCGTGGTGATCTTCGCCGCCGGCACCGGCTCGCCGTATTTCACCACCGACACCGCCGCGGCGCTTCGCGCCGCCGAGATCGACGCGGAGGTGGTGCTGAAGGGGACGCACTCCGGTGTGGACGGCATCTACAGTGCGGACCCCAAACTTGATCCCTCCGCCATCAAGTACGACGCCATCAGCTTCATGGAGGTCGTGGCCAGAGACCTGCGAGTCATGGACCTCACCGCCATCACCTTCTGCAAGGACAACGACCTGCCGGTACTGGTCTTTGACATAATGACCCCTGGGAACATACTTCGGGCTCTCCGAGGGGAGTTCTTGGGTACGCTTGTTTCGTGATGGACGAGAATTTGGTTGGGTCGGCGCTCGCCGAAGCGCGCGAGAAAATGCACAAGATGGTGCTGCATACGCAGTCCGAGTTCGCCGGTTTCCGCACCGGGAGGGCCTCGTCCGGGCTGGTGGAGCGCCTCACCGTCGAGTACTACGGTACCGAGGTGCCGCTCGTGCAGTTGGCCGGCTTCTCGATCCCCGAAGCCAGGGTCTTGGTGATCACCCCCTACGACAAGGGTGCACTTGGATCGATCGAGCGCGCGATCCAGGCCTCCGACCTGGGAATCAACCCATCCAACGACGGCTCGATTATCCGGCTGGTGTTCCCGCCGCTTACCGAGGAGAGGCGCAAGGAGCTGGTCAAGCAGGTGCGCGCCCGCGCCGAGGAGGGTCGGGTCGGCATACGCAACAACCGCCGCGCAGCCAGGCATGACCTCGAACAGGCGGAGAAGCGCCACGAGATCAATCAGGGCCAGCTGGAGCGGGCCGAGAAGGAGCTGGAAAAGCTCACTGCGGACTCGATTGCGGAGATTGACCGCATGCTCGAGGCCAAAGAGAAGGAGCTGATGGAGGTCTAGTCTCGTTCGCGAGCTGGCTCTCCGCTTGCCAGGGAGGATGTGGTGGCCCAAGAGTACCCCGACAAGCGCGTGAGCGAAGAGGTGGAGGACTCCGACCAGGATTCGCGGTCCGCGCCTTTTGGCGTCAGCCGGCGCTACTGGGGCGATGCCTCGCCGAAGGCCGCGCCGCTTCCGCACTGGACGGAACCGCCCACCGGAGAGATACCAAAGATTTTCGGCATGTCCGAGAGCGATCGGCGCGCGGGGCATCTTCATGCCCCCGAGGAGACCGACGAGGGGGCGATCAGCTTCCAGCGGGAGCGCCGCCGTCTCGAATACGACGACAAGCTGGGCACGGTCGATCACGACCACGGAGGCGGCCGTCACTTCGCCGCCGAGGACGATGAGCCCGAGCCCGAGGAGCGGGGTTTCAGCACCGAGGAGATGTCGGTTCCCTCCGAGCCCGCCGGCAACCTGCGGGTGATCTCGTCGCGCCCGGCCCCGCAATCGCTACGCCGTGGCGGATCGCGACGGCTCTTCAAGGCCGGGGCCGACTCCGAGGAGCCCGAGCCGGAGCCCATCGAGGATGTCGAGCTCGATCTGCCGGAGCGCAGGCGCCCCAGCCTGAAGCGCCGCCCTTCACCCCGCGAATCGGCCCCGGAGGAGGAGCGCCCTCCCCGCGCGCCGCGCCGAGAATCCGCACCCAGGAGAGAGGGCGGACGTTCCGGGGGTTCGTTTGCGACACGGATGATCACCGGCGTCGTCCTGGGCCTGATTGTCATCGGAGCCTTCAAGGTCGGCCAGCCTGCCGTACTCGTACTGTTGGGGGTGGCACTGGTCCTGGCGGCCAGCGAGTTTTACCAGCTGGTCAGGCGGGAGCATCCGGGCAGCCCGCGAGGCGGATACCGTCCCGCGGTTGCCGTGGGCCTGATCGGCGTGGTCGGCGCCGTCGCCGGCGGATACCTGAAGGGCCCGAGCGCGATGGCGCTTGTGCTCACCTTCACCATCCTGGCCTCCTTCTTGTGGTACCTCCTAGGGGTCCTGAAGGCTCCGATTCTCCCCAACACCGCGGTGACCTTCATGGGCGTCGCCTGGATCGGCCTGGGTGGCTCCTACGTGGCGGCCATCATCCGCCCGGTCGCCGGGGATCCGCGACGCGGGTTGGCCTACATGATGGCCGTACTCATTACCGTTGTCGCCGGCGACGTCTTCGCCTATTTTGGCGGAAGCCTGCTTGGCAAGCGCAAGCTTGCCCCGAGCGTCTCGCCCGGCAAGACCGTCGAGGGCCTGGTGATCGGGGCCATCGGCGCCATCCTGGCGGGTGCGGTCATCGCCAGCCGTATTCATCCGGTGACCGTCAGCCTTGGCGCCGCCATAGGAATCCTCGCCGCTCTGGGTGGACCCTGCGGGGACCTCGTCGAGTCGAAGATCAAGCGTGAGATCGGAGCCAAGGACGCGGGCAGCATCCTCCCGGGCCACGGAGGCTTCCTCGATCGCGTCGACGCCCTCATCTTCGTGACCCCGCTCGTCTACTACCTCCTCTATTTCACGCACCACATCGCCTGATCCGAAGATGTTGCAGCACGCTGGCCTGGCCGCTGCCAGCGCGGCTGGTGGCTGCCGATAAGTTGGAGGGCGAAATGGACGACCTGACAAGCGAGCCGCGCAGCCTTTCAATATTCGGATCGACCGGAAGCATCGGTCGTCAGGCCCTCGAGGTCGTGCGCGCCTCGCGAGGGCGCTTCAAGGTCCACGCCCTCAGTGCCAACTCGAGCCTGGACGACCTCGGGGCCCAGGTGGCCGAATTCCGTCCCGCGGTCGCGGTGGTGGGGAGCCCGGAGATGGCATCCGAACTCTGTGAGCGCTTTCCCTGGCTCAGCTGCCGGATCGGGCGTGCGGGACTTTACGAGGCCGCCGGAGAGGCGGATATCGCCCTGAACGCGGTTGTGGGCTTCTCTGGCCTGTCGGTGACCCTGGGGGCGCTCGAGTCGGGCAAACGCCTGGC
>JAKAEN010000114.1 GCA_021818355.1 Actinomycetes bacterium
CCCGCTGCCACCTTCGCAGCCCTGCGCACCGTTGGGAGGCGGCTCGAGCGGAGAGCGATGGCGAGGGTTGCGAATACGAAGACCGAGACGATGGCCGCCAGATAGCGATGGCTCTCCTCGAGTATCCGGTGATAGTGGAAGATGGGGCCGAGCTGGCCGTAGCAGAGCGGCCAGGAAGGGCATCCCATGCCTGAATCGGTAACCCTGACCGTGCTCCCCAGCCCGACGAGGCCATAGGTGATCGCCGCGGTGGCGATGGACGTGTAGACGAGTGCGCGGCTCTCGCCGCCCGGCCGACTGCTAGCGGCCATAGCCGATGAACCTCCTGCACCAGAGACAACCGCCCTCGATGTTGCTCCCGCGGAGCCACCGAGTCAAACCAGGCGGGCCGAGCTCCATCCACTTCCCATGAATTAGGGACCTTCGGCCCTAGCCGCCATTCGCAGGAAAATCTCGGCCTTTGACTTGACTATACAACTTTGCGTCTGTAGCATGGCCTCAAGGTTGTATAGACAGGATTTGCCATGATCACCATCAAGCCAGGTTCGTTGACATTGACCGAACTGCGCCGGGCCTACTTCGAGGCCGAAGGCGCCGAACTGGACCCCGCAGCCACAGCCGCCATCGCGACCGGGGCGGCCGCAGTCGAACGCATCGCCGACAAAGGCGACGCCGCCTACGGGATCAACACCGGCTTCGGCCGCCTCGCCAACACCCGCATCGCTCGCGACCAGCTGGAGCTCCTTCAGCGCAACCTGGTCCTCTCCCACGCGGTCGGCATCGGTGAGCCACTGCCGGTTCCGGTTGTACGCCTGATGCTCCTGCTCAAGGTGGCGAGCCTGGCGCGCGGGTTCTCCGGCATCACCCCCGAAGTGGTGAAAGCGCTGCTCGCGCTCCTCAATCGTGGCGCGATCCCGGTCATACCCTCAAAGGGCTCGGTAGGCGCGTCGGGCGATCTCGCGCCTTTGGCCCACATGGCCGCCGTCTTGCTCGGGGTGGGCGAGGTTTGGATCGACGGCCGCCGCCGGCCCGCCACGGAGGGGCTGGCCCTGGCCGGGCTCGAGCCCATGACCCTGCGCGCCAAGGAGGGGCTCGCCTTGCTGAACGGCACCCAGTGCTCCACCGCGATCGCGTTGGCCGGGCTCTTCAAGGTGGAACGCCTCTTCGGCGCCGCCGTCGTCTCAGGGTCGATGTCGGTGGACGCCGCCGCAGGCTCGCTGGTCCCGTTCGATGCCCGCATCCACGAGCTCCGCGGCCACAAGGGCCAGATCGACGCCGCCAAGGCATACCTGGGGCTCCTGAAGGGTTCGCAAATCGCGCTCAGCCACCAGGACTGCGAGAAGGTCCAGGATCCCTACAGCCTCCGATGCCAGCCCCAGGTGATGGGAGCCTGCCTGGACCTGATCCGCACGGCCGGCGCGACGCTACTCACCGAGGCAAACTCCGTCTCTGACAACCCCCTCGTCTTCGCGGACACGACCGAGGTGCTCTCCGGCGGCAACTTCCACGCCGAGCCGGTCGCCTTCGCCGCCGACATTCTCTCCATCGCCGCGTCGGAGATTGGAGCCCTGGCCGAGAGGCGCATCGCCTTGCTGATCGACTCCACCCTCTCCGGTCTCCCTCCCTTCCTGGTCAAAGACGGCGGCGTGAACTCGGGGTTCATGATCGCCCACGTGACCGCGGCATCCCTCGCCTCGGAGAACAAGACCCTGGCCCACCCGGCCTCGGTGGACTCCCTCCCCACCTCTGCCAATCAGGAGGACCACGTCTCCATGGCCACCTTTGCCGCACGCAAGCTGGGCGACATCGCCGCCAACGTGGCCGGCATCATCGCCATAGAGCTGCTGGCCGCCGCCCAGGGAATCGACCTGCGCGAGCCCTTCTCGACCAGCCCCGCGCTTGCCCCGGTGATGAAGCTGATCCGGGAGCACGTTCCCCATTACGACATCGACCACTATCTCGCCGCCGACATCGAGCGCGCCACGCGGCTGGTCGAGCAAGGCTCCATCTCCTCGTTCTCGCCACTCTCGATCCTGGCCGAAGTGGAGCCGGCGTGAACGCGAAGGTCGACGCCCCCGCCTATGAAAAGATAAAGACCTTCCTACTGGAGGAGATCGGGGCCGGGAAGCTCCGCGCCGGCGACCGCGTCCCCTCCGAAAACGAGCTGGCTCGCCTCTTCGGCGTGGTGCGAATGACCGCCAACCGGGCGGTCGTGGACCTGGTCCACGAGGGCGTGCTGCACCGGGTGAAGGGCTCGGGAACCTACGTATCGCCTGCGCGCTACGGATCGACTCTGGTGGAGATACGCGACATTCGCAGCGAGGTGATGGCGAGGGGGCACGCCTACCGGGCCGAGCTGCTCGGCTCCGAGCAAGTGGCCCTCAATCCCTTCCAGGCGGAGGAGTTGGGCATGAAGCCTTCCGAGCATGCCTATTACACCGAGATGCTGCACTTGGAGGACGGCGTGCCGATCCAGCTCGAGCGCCGCCTGGTCAACCCGGCGGCGGCTCCGGAGTACCTGGCGCAGGATTTCGCCGCCATCACCCCGACCAACTACCTGCTCCAAGTCGCACCCCTGCAGCGTGCCGAATACCGGATTCGCGCCGAGGCCGCTACCGGACAGATCGCCCGCACGCTGCGCCTCGAGCCTCACGAGCCCGTGCTCGTCCTATGGCGCAGGACCTTCTCGCCCAGCCTGACCGTGACCGTCGCCGAGCTGTATCACCCCGCAGGCAGATTCGAATTCACCGGAACCTTCTGACCCCCTCACGAGACCCAAGGAGACACGAAATGCAGGACTACCCGTCCGACGAGCGGGCCAAAGGCCCCAGACACGACCCGGACAGGGTCATCCACGCGCCGCATGGCACCCGGCTCGAATGCGCCAACTGGCAGATAGAGGCCGCCTATCGCATGATCCAGAACAATCTCGATCCCCAGGTCGCCGAACATCCGTCCGATCTGGTCGTCTATGGCGGCATCGGCAGGGCGGCCCGAACATGGGAGTGCTACGACGAGATCCTTGCCTCGCTGAGGCGGCTGCAGCCGGACCAGACGCTTCTGGTGCAGAGTGGCAAGCCAGTGGGGATCTTCCGCACCCACGCGGACGCGCCCAGGGTCCTGATCGCCAATTCGAACATCGTCGCCCACTGGTCCAACTGGGACTACTTCTCCGAACTCGACCGCAGGGGGCTGATGATGTACGGCCAGATGACTGCGGGAAGCTGGATCTACATCGGCAGCCAGGGAATCGTGCAGGGGACTTACGAGACCTTCTACGCCATGGCCAACCAGCACTTCGGCGGCGACGCCTCCGGTAGGTGGATCCTCACGGCCGGCCTGGGCGGAATGGGTGGAGCCCAGCCTCTGGCCGCCACCATGGCCGGCTTCTCGATGCTGGCGGTGGAATGCGACCCCTCCCGGATAGAGATGCGCCTGCAAAGCGGCTACCTGGACACCCAGGCCCACAGCCTCGAGGAGGCGCTCTCGGTGATCAACCGCGCCCACGAGGAGGGCCGTGCCGTCTCGGTCGCCATCCTCGGGAATGCGGCCGACGTCATCAAGGAGATCTACGACTCGGGAATCCGCCCGGATGCGGTCACCGATCAGACCAGCGCACACGACCAGCTCCACGGCTACCTCCCCCAGGGCTGGGATCTCGCCAAGTGGCGCCGCATGCAGGAGGAGGACCCGCAGGCGGTCATCGCGGCGGCCAGGAGGTCGATCGCCGAGCACGTCGAATACATGGTCCGCTTTGCCGACGAAGGGATCCCCACCGTCGACTACGGGAACAACATCCGCCAGGTCGCCCTCGAGATGGGGGTGGAGCGGGCATTCGCCTTCCCCGGATTCGTCCCCGCCTACATCCGGCCCCTCTTCTGCCAGGGGTACGGCCCATTCCGGTGGGTGGCCCTCTCCGGGGATCCCGAGGACATCTACCGGACCGACGAAAAGGTCAAGGAACTGATCCCGGACGATCCGCACCTCCACCATTGGCTGGACATGGCCCATGACCACATCCACTTCCAGGGGCTCCCGGCGCGCATCTGCTGGGTGGGCGTCAAGGACCGCTACCGGCTCGGCCTCGCCTTCAACGAAATGGTCCGGCGCGGGGAGGTCAAGGCCCCGATCGTGATCGGCCGCGACCACCTCGACACCGGTTCGGTGGCCAGCCCCAACCGCGAGACCGAAGCGATGGCCGACGGCTCCGACGCCGTGGCCGACTGGCCTCTGCTGAACGCGATGCTGAACGTGGCCGGCGGAGCGACTTGGGTCTCCATGCATCACGGCGGCGGCGTCGGCATCGGATACAGCCAGCACTCCGGGGTGGTCATCGTCTGCGACGGCAGCGAGGCCGCTGACGAGCGGCTGTCAAGAGTGCTCTTCAACGATCCAGCCACCGGGGTGATGCGCCACGCGGACGCCGGCTACGAGCTCGCCATCCGCACCGCCGAGGAAGCCGGCATAGACCTGCCGATGCTGCGAGGACGGCGGTGAGGCAAGCCGGTCTGCTGTTGCGGGGCGCCGCGGTCGGTGACACCACGCCCGCGGGGGGTATCGTCCACCGGCAGGGGCAGGCGATCCTCGTCCGCGACGGCCTGATCGCCTGGCACGGCCCGGAAAGGGAGATGGCCTCCGGCATCGAGCCCGACCAGGAGATCGACCTGGGCGGACGACTGGTGACTCCGGGGCTCGTCGACTGCCACACGCACCTGGTTTACGCCGGCACCCGGGTGGGCGACTTCGTCCGGCGCCTCACCGGCACGCGTTACGAGGAGATCTCCTCGGCCGGTGGAGGGATCGCCTCGACCGTCGCCGCGACGCGGTCGGCGGACGAGCAGGACCTCTTCGAACGCGCACGGGCGCGCCTTGCGAGAATGGCCGCCAACGGTGCGACCACAGTCGAGATCAAGTCCGGCTACGGCCTCGACGCCGCAAGCGAGGAGAAGATGCTGCGCGTGGCACGCAGGCTGGGAAGCACCGGCATCGCCGAGGTGCGCACCACCTTCCTGGGTGCGCACGCCATTCCCCCCGGCTACCAGGGGTCGAGCCGGGAGTACCTGCGGGAGATGGCCGAGGAGGTGCTCCCCCGTCTCGCCGCCCGGGGCCTCGTGGACGCGGTCGACGCCTTCTGCGAGGCGATCGCCTTCGGCCCGGAGGAGCTGGAAGGCTACTTCCTGGCCGCCAAGAGGCTGGGCTTGCCCGTAAAGGCGCACCTTGACCAGCTCACCGAGACCGGTGGTGGCGGCCTCCTCTCCCGCCTGGGCGCCGCAAGCGCGGATCACCTCGAATACTCCGGCACCCGGACGATCGCAGAACTTGCCGCGTCGGGCACGGTGGCGGTGCTGCTGCCCGGCGCCTACTACTTCTTGCGCGAGAGCCGCGCACCCGACGTCCCCGCCCTGAGAGCCGCGGGCGTACCGATGGCGGTGGCCACCGACCACAATCCCGGCACTTCGCCTCTGGAGAGCCTGCCTTTGGCGATGAACATGGCCTGCCTGCTCTTCGGCCTGACCCCCGCCGAGGCGCTGAGGGGCGTCACGGCCAACGCCGCCCGGGCCCTGGGCCTCGAGGACCGGGGCACCATCACCTCGGGGATGCGTGCGGACCTCGCGGTCTGGAACGTGGACAGTCCCGCCGAACTCAGCTACAACATCGGCTACAGCCCCCTCTATTCGACATTCGTGAAAGGAGCCATGCGCCGTGAGGATCCCCTCCACGCAGACGCGAATGAGCGGGCGTGACGACTCGGCCGAAGGGCCGGACGCGCTCCGAATTCATCAGCTCTCGATTCCCACCGACTCCGGAGAGGCCCTCGCACCGGGCACGGCGTTGCTCGGCTTCGCCTCTGACGCCGGAGTGGTGCGAAACCACGGCCGCCCCGGAGCCGCGGGCGGCCCCTCCGCGCTGCGAGCACAGCTCGGCGGGTTGGCGGCCCACCTTTCGCACCCCCTATACGACGCCGGGGACGTCGCCTGCGAAGGGGACGCCCTCGAGCCGGCTCAGGAGGAGCTGGCCGCGACGATCGCGAGCTTGATCGGGCACGGGCACCGTCCGGTCGTCATGGGAGGGGGTCACGAGGTGGCCTGGGGATCATATCTCGGGATCCGATCCGCCCTGCACGCCAAGGGCAAGGGCGTGGAGCGCCTGGCCGTCGTCAACATCGACGCCCACTTCGACCTGCGTGCATCGGATCGGGCCAGCTCGGGCACGCCGTTCCGGCAGATGGCCGAGGCCTGCGCCGCGGACGGCGTGGCCTTCAACTACTTTTGCCTCGGCGTATCAGAGGCGGCCAACACGGCGGCGCTCTTCCGCACCGCGGCAAGGATCGGCGCC
Source organism: Actinomycetes bacterium (assembly GCA_021818355.1). Lineage (GTDB taxonomy): Bacteria > Actinomycetota > Acidimicrobiia > Acidimicrobiales > Acidimicrobiaceae > Acidithrix. The sequence continues at coordinate 6,337 of JAKAEN010000114.1, forward strand.
ACCTTCCTCACCGACTTGGAGATGCAGGAGGCACCTCGTGGCCTGCTTGCCGAGATCGTCGAGCGCTTCGACCATGTTTACCTGACGGTCGACCTCGACGCCCTTCCCTCCTCGGAGATGCCGGCGGTCTCGGCGCCCGCCACCCTGGGAGTACCGGTGGCCGTGGCCTTGGAATGCCTGCGTGCGTTGCGCGGCTCGGGGAAGGTCATCCTCTCCGAGGTGGCCGAATTGAACCCGCTACAGGACGTCGACAATCGCGGTGCCAAGTTGGCGGCGCGGGTCGTATACGAGATGATCGGCGACGGCGCGGCGCTCTAGCTTGGCGCGCGCCCCAGCTCGGATCTGAACACCTCGGCAAGCTCGTCCCTGTAGAGAACGAAGCGCACCTCGGACAATCCTGCCGCCTCGTCCAACGCCCGGGCGGCGCCGTCGATCGCCGCCCTGCTGGCCAGGTCGGCGGGCCAGCCGTAGACGCCGGCTCCCACGAGAGGGAACGAGATGGACCTCGCTCCCAGATCGGCGGCGAGAAGCAGCGAGCGATGATAGCAGGAGGCGAGCAGGTCGAACTGGCTCGGATCGCGGAAGACGGGGCCGACGGTGTGGATAATCCATCGGCAGGACAGGTTCCCGCCCGAGGTGGCAACAGCCTGCCCGGGTGGGAGACCCTCGGGGTGGGTGGTGCGCCGAATCTCCATGCACTCGGCCAGTATCGCCGGTCCGCCGTGGCGATGGATGGCGCCATCGACTCCCCCGCCGCCCATGAGAGAGCTGTTGGCGGCGTTGACGATGGCATCGGTGCGCTGGTGAACTATGTCGCCGACTTCCACCACGAAGGGAGAGGATTCCATGGGCATCTCCGGAAGGGCTCGGATCGCGCTTCAAAGCCTAGCCCCGTCCCCCGGGGCCGGCAGATTAGGGCCGGCGCAAGGGCGCAGGGGCGTCGGCAAGCGCCCCCTCCAGCTCCTCCTGCACGGCCTGCAGCGCCTCGGGCTTGACCACCAGGCACCCATTGGCGCCGGTCAGGTAGAAGGTATCGACCACGTCGTCGCCGAGGGTCAGCACCTTGGCGTGCAGGATGTTCAGCCCGTGCCGCGCAAAGACGCTGGTAAGGCGATGCAGCAGCCCGACGGAGTCCGGCGCACACACCTCGATGACTGTCGCCCGCTCCGAGGCGTCCTCATGGATGGTCACGCGTGGCGTGAGCGCCGCGGAGGGGGCGACCTTGCGGCGCCGGGAGCTGGTGGCCGCCCGCTCCGCCAGCCTCTTCTCGAGCTGTTCGCCATCCCCAAGGCTCTTGAGAAGCTCCGACTCGAAGCGCTGCCACCGCACCTCCTTGCCCGGCGGCGCAACCACACGCAGCCGTTCGATGGCCACGCCGGACTCGGAGAAGACATCGGCCTCCACCACGTTCAAGCCCAGCAGGGAGAGGGTGCCCGCAACCCTGGCGAAGAGACCCAGGCGGTCCGGAGCCACGACCCATACCAGGTCGCCGTCCGCCTCCACCGACGGCTCGCCGGTGAAGCGCCCTATCATCTCGCGCTCGAAGGCACCCGGGAACGAAGGCGCCGCCGGCGCCACCTCACCCTGCAAATAGGCCAATGTGAGCCGGCAGAGCCGATCTATGAGGCCCTCCTTCCAGCTCGACCAGGCCGCGGGGCCGGTGGCGTTGCCGTCCGCCTCGGCCAGCACCTGAAGTAACTCGAGAGTGGTCGCATCCACGACTCGCTCGGCAACCATCTCGATGGTCCTCGGATCGGAGATGTCCCTGCGGGTAGCGGTGTCGGGGAGAAGAAGGTGGTGCCGGACCAGGCGAACCACAACCTCGATATCCCCGTCGTCGAGGCCCATCCGCGTGGCGATCGCCCTGGCCAGCTCGGCACCGGACTCGGAATGGTCGCCGGGCGACCCCTTGCCTATGTCGTGCAGCAGGGCACCGACGACCAGGAGGTCCGGACGCCTCACCTCCCGCCTCATATTGCCCGCGCTCACCGCCGCCTCGATCAGGTGACGATCCACGGTGTAGGTGTGGTACGCGTTGCGCTGAGGCCTGTAGCGGACCAGCCTCCACTCGGGCATGACTTTGTCGAGCAGGCCGTAGTGGTCGAGACGCTCCATCAGCGCTATCGATTCCCGCCCGTGAGAGAGGAGCGAGATCAAGGCCGGGAAGGTTCCCCGCGCCCAGCTACCCTCGAGCGGTGGCAACCGGCCGGCCAGCAACTCCAGGGTCTCGGCGGAAAGTCGCGCTCCGATCGAAAGGGACAGCGCCGCGAGTGTGATCACCGCCTGGGCATCCATCCCCTCCAGAGCGCCGGGCTCGAGCATCAGCTGCCCGTCA
>JAKAEN010000115.1 GCA_021818355.1 Actinomycetes bacterium
GCGCCACCGTGGTGAAGGTGGAAGGCCCGGGCGGAGACGACACCCGCACCTGGATGCCGCCCACCCGTGACGGGGTTGCGACCTATTACATGAGCGTCAACCGCAACAAGCGCTCGGTGGTGCTGGATCTGAAGGATCCCAAGGACCTAGACCTTGCCAGGGAGCTGGCGTCACGTGCCGACGTCCTGGTGGAGAACTTCAAGCCCGGCCAGCTCGGCCGCTTCGGGCTGGACTACGACTCGGTGGCCCAGACCAACCCGGGAGTCATCTTCGCCTCCATCACCGGGTTCGGCTCTTCCGAGCCGGGCTCGAAGATGATGGGCTACGACCTCATGGTCCAGGCCATGAGCGGCCTGATGAGCCTCACCGGCGATCCAGAGGGCACCCCTTATCGAGCGGGCATATCGGTTTTCGACATCATGTCCGGCATGCATGCCGCCATCGGCATCCTGGCGGCTCTGGCCGAGCGGCAGCGCTCCGGGCGCGGGCAGCGCGTCGAGGTCAGCCTTATGGCCTCCGCCCTCTCCGGTCTCGCGAACCATACGGGCGCCTACGTCCTCTCCGGCACGGTCCCCTTCCGGATGGGCAACGCCCATCCCAGCCTCTTCCCTTATGAGCCGCTACCCACCGCCGAAGGCGACCTGGTTGTGATTGCCGGCAACGACGGGCAGTTCCGTGCCTTGGCGGCCGCTCTCGGGGCACCCGAGCTCGCAGATGAGCCGGATTTCGCGCGCAATGAGCTGCGCACGGCAAACCGCGAGCGCCTGCGGCCGATTCTGGTCGGCCTGCTCGGCGCCAGGAGCGCGGAAGAGTGGTTCCCGGTCCTCACCGAGGCCGGCGTCCCTTGCGCCCCGATCGTCACGGTCGACCAAGGCGTTGCCTTCGCCGACTCGTTCGGCCTGCGCCCGACCGTCGAGGTGCCCGGGGACGGGGAGACGCTGGAGATGATCCGCAATCCGATCGGCTTTTCTCGCACGCCGCCCACCTATCGCATGGGGCCTCCCGGCCTGGGTCGCGATGGCGACGTAGTCAGGCGATGGCTCGAGAGCGGTAGCGGCGAACTGGAAGGAGACGGCAAGTGAAGACTGAGGGTGTCAGCTACCCCACGGGGCTGGGTCTGTCGACGGAGACCACCATTTCACTGCTGGGGCAGAGCCTGGCGGAGGACATGCTTGGGAAAGTGGGTTTTGGCGAGCTGGCGCTCTGGATGCTGAGGCAGCGCCGCCCCACGCCCTCGGAGGTGCGGGTCTTCGAGTCCGTCCTGGTGGCGCTGGCCGACCATGGCTTCACGCCTACCGCAATTGCCTCCAGGCTCACCCTTCTTTCGGCCCCCGATTCAATCCAGGGGGCGATGGCGGCCGGTCTCCTTGGCGGGGGCTCGAGGTTTCTGGGGGTGACCGAAGACTGCGGCAGGTTCCTCGCCGCAGCCCTGGCCGAGGTCGATGGGCCGCTGCCGGCGAGCCCCGAGGAGTGGGACGCCCTGGCGCTGGATGTGGTAAGCAGGGCGAAGGCGCAGAAGCGCTTCGTGCCCGGCCTCGGGCACCCGGTGCACAAGGTGCTCGATCCGCGCACACCTGCGCTGATGCGCATCGCCGGCGAGGAAGGGCTGTTCGGGCCGCACCTCTCGCTGTTCGAGGCGATCGGGCGCAGCCACGAGCAGGTGCTGGGGCGCAGGCTCCCGCTGAATGGCGCCGGGGTCTGTGGCGCGGTCCTCTGCGACCTGGGAATTCCCCAGGAGGTTCTCCGAGGAGTGGCTCTGCTTTCACGCGCCGCAGGCCTTCTCGGTCAGATCGCCGAGGAGATCCGGAACCCGGTCGGCATGGACTTATATCTGCACGTCGAGCACAACGCGACTTTCGAACCCAGCCCGTACCCGCAACAGGAAAGCTGAAGAGGAGGCCTCGTGGCGACAATCGCCGCAATCATCGCATCCACCCATCACCCGTTCTATTACCGGGCCTCCACCGCGCCCCCGGAAGAGAGGCCGCCTTTCGCCGACGAGTGGGTCGCCAAGGTGGAGGCGTTCCGCGCAACCCTCACCGCCGCCCGGCCGGATTTGCTGGTGCTGGTGGGTTCGGATCATTTCCACCAGATCTGGTTGGACAACATGCCACAGTTCCTGGTTGGCAACGCGCCCGTCTACGACGCCAATTGGTACAACGAGGAGCGTGAATTCGGTCTGCCTCGCATGAGGATGGAGGGAAACCTCGATCTCTCCAACCACATCCTGCGAAGCGGACTCGACATGGGTTTCGACCTGGCGTTCAGCAACGAGATGCGCCTCGACCACAGCGTCACCTGCCCGATCATCACCCTCCGACCCCAGAACGACCTGCCGGTGGTTCCGGTCTACACCAATATCTTCGCGCCGCCGATGCCCCAGCCCAGCCGATTCGTGGCGCTCGGCAAGGCGCTTCGCGGGATGGTGGAGAGCTGGGAGTCGGACCTGAGGGTCGCAATCATCGGCACCGGCCACCTCTCCTTGGAGCTGGGCGGTCCAAGACAGTTCGGTCCACACGGCCCCGATCCCGTCTTCGATGAGCGCGCGGTGCGTTGGATCGCCGAGAGCGACGTCGAGGGGGCGCTGGCAGAGGTCACCCTCGAAAGCCTCGCACTCCCGGGGAACGCGACCCACGGCTTCATGGACTTCCTGCTTATGATGGGCGTGGCGGGCGAGGGGGTCAAGGCCGACTACGTCGACACCCTCGACCTCTTCCACACCATGGAGGCTTATTTCACCTGGTATCCGAACGGGGTTCCCGCATGAGCAAGTACCTGCTGGACAAGTTCCTCTACACCGTGGACCGCGATCCCGACCTCGTCGAGCGCTATCGGGAGGACCCTCGCGGAACGGTCGCCTGGTGGGAGGAGAACATGGCCAACCAGCTTCTCAATTGCCACGCCGGTGAGCGCTCGACATGGCTCAAGTTCGACGAGCGGGAGCGCGAGGCGTTGTCGACACACGACTACCCGGCACTCTTCGAACTTGGCTCGCACCCCTTCCTCTGCTTGACGCTCTTCATCGCCATGTTTGAGCGTGACTACGACGAGCCGCTCGGCTTCCAGCTCGCCTACGCCGAGGCCCTTAGGCCCTGGCTCGGCAAGGCCTATCCGGACATCGCGACGTGACCACAATGATGCGCGCGGCACTGGTCGTGGAGAACGGCAGGCCGGTGCAGGTGCGCGAGATCCCTTCACCGGAGCCCTCCCCGGGTCGCACTCTGGTCGAGGTAGAGGCGGCCGCCATAACGCCGCTTGATCTCCTCGTGGCGAGTGGAACCTCATATTTCGGGGATCCGGCCAAGCCGTACGTGCCCGGCGTGCAGGGCATAGGCAGGGTGCTGGCTTCGGAGCGCTTCGTCGAGGGCTCGCGGGTCTGGTTCCAGACCTCCGCGGGAATCACCACCGAACAAGGGTCGATGGCGGCGGTCGCCCAGCCCAAAGACGAGTTCGTGGTGGACGTGGGCGAAGAACTCGACGTTGTTGCGCTGGCGGCGCTCGGCCTCTCCGCCGTCGCGGCCCATAGATGCCTCCATGAGGTGGCCGGCATTGCACATGGTGAGAGCGTCCTGGTTCTCGGCGCCTCCGGCGTGGTGGGTTCGAGCGCCGTGCAATTTGCCCGTCTCGCGGGGGCTGGGCACGTGGTGGCGGCGGGCAGGAGGCCCGGCTTCGCCCGGCGTGCCCTCACGTTGGGCGCGAACCGGGCCATAGACATCACGCCGCACGAGAGTGTCGAGGAGTATCTCGACGCCTATCGCGATGCCGCCCCGGATGGCTTCGACGTCGTGATAGACCCACTCTGCGGGAATGCCGCGACCGCGGCACTCAGGCACATGCGTCCAGGTGGCCGTCTGGTGAACCTGGGGAGCTCCCAGGCGCCGAGTGCCACCTTCGACTCGGCGATCCTGCGCTCCAAGCAGCTGCGCATCCTCGGCTACACCAATGCCGAGCTGGATGGAGCCGCCGTCTCTTCCACCATGGAAGCCGTGGTAGCCCTGTTGCGGGAGGGCAAGTTGTCCGCGGAAAGCGAGACTCATCCACTGGATCAAGCTGGTGAGGCCTGGCAACGCGCCGCCTTGGGGAAGTGCTCGGGCCGGGCCGTGCTGGTCCTTGGCGAAACGGCATGAAGCCTGGCCACTAGGCCGGGCAGGCCCTCGGGTCCCAGGGCTCAGGGCTCTGGTTGGTGTTCACCTGGGTTGGGGCAGTAACGTCCGGAATTGTGACCGAGGGTGAGGCGGACTTGGCGGCCTGAGCCGCCGTGGTTGAGGTGGAGGGCTTCTCTGCCGCCGTGGTTCCGGGAGCCGGAACTCCGGTGGTGGTCGTGACGGCCGAAGCGGCCTGGACCTTTATCGCCACCGCGAGCTGATCCCCGACCAGGAGCTCGATTGGGGCGCCGTATCCGGTTGAGGGGACTTGTCCCATAATCACCGAGCCACCGAGAGAGGCCTTGAGCGCCTCGGCCTTGGTGATGTTCCCGGGCGTGTAATAGATGATCGACTCCGCCGGGTTGGCGGTGGGGGCGACCGATCCCGCTTGGGTCGCCTGGTAGCCCAGAGCCTGAAGCCCTTGGGTGGTTTGGGTGGCCAGGGCCGCGGAGTGGGATCCGTTGACCACCGCCACCCTTATCGACGATGGCGCGATCGAAGGAGTGGCAAGCCCGGCCAGCTGGGCGATCATTTGGGTGTCCGCCGGCTCCTGCGGAAAGACGATTGCCCCGTAGTTGGCGCCGTTGTAGACATAACCGGTGTTCCCACCCTCGAAGGCTATCGGCAGGGTGCCGGTTGGGGCCGTGGCCGGGTCCGCGTGCCGGTAGGTGAGCACCAGCGACAACAGTTCGGACTCGCTGAAGGCGGAGTCAAGCGTCAGGTAGGGGTAGACGTTCTGGAGAAGCTTGAGGTCCTGGACGGGATTGGAGAGGCCTTTCGCCTTCACCTGCTCGGCCAGTACCTTCAGGAAGATGTGGTCGCGTCGCGTGCGGGAGAGGTCGCCGAGCGGGTCGCGAACCCACACGCCCTGGGGCGTCTGATAGTCGAGATGGCGTGCCCTCACCACCTGCAACGCCTGGAAGCCGTTGAGAGTGCGGCAGCCGGGCGTGGTCACGTTGAGGCCCGACTCCTTGTCGCGAACCGGCATCGGGAAGTACATGCGGATCCCCCCGAGTGCGTTGACGACGCCCTGGAAGGTGTCGAAATTGAGTTCGACGTAGTGCTGGATCGGGATGCCCAGGTCGTACTCGATGGTCCTCACCAGCTGATCGGGATTTTCCTGGCCGCCGGTCTTGGAGGTCGGGTTCAGCGCCGCGTCGACCCTTTGCAGCTGCTTGGTTCCCGGGATCGGCATGAACAGGTCGCGCGGGATGGAAAGCAGCGTCACCTGCTTGGTCTTGGGGTCGAAGTGGGCGATCATCGACACGTCCGCCCGTCCGCCTCCGACCTGGCTTGCCGAGCCGAAGGATTTCGCCTCCGCCGGGTTGAGGCCGGTGCGGGTGTTGTTGCCGATCAAAAGGATGTTGATCGGTTGTCCGGACTGCTGAGGAACCTCGGATTTGATTACGACGCGATGGACGCGGTCCAGGAGTATCTGCCCGTATAGCGCGAAACCCCCGATGGCCAGGACTGCCACGGCGATCAGCACGGCCAGCACTTTGAGAGTGATGCGCACTGGCCTACTCAATGCCGGGCCCCCTCCCTGCGGGCAATGCGGCGGCCGTATCGCGGCAGCGGGCTCTGCCCGGGCAAAGCCCGGCTCTTTAAATGTGCGACCATCGTGCAGAGATGCTATTCACCTCTGGGTGAATTTGTCCTGAAATGGACCTGTGTCTGAGCTGGGCTTCTCTTCGCCAAACCTTTAGGCGAGTTCCTCGGTCAGCCGCTTGGCCAGGGAAAGGTTGGCTTCGTAGCGCTCGGTGATCTGCGCCACTCGCTTCCCCGCCTCCGGGACCTGGGCGGTGGCCAGGAAGCCTCGCACACGCTCGGTGGATTCCCTCATCGCCGGGCTGTAGAGCGCCGAGACCCCACTCAGCATCCTTACGATCGTGGAGCCCGGGTAGACCTCGACCATGCGCTCGAAGTTGGCGACCATGTAGTCGAAGGTCAGTGCCTGGGTGCCCGCGTCGCCCAGCATGCGGGAGATCACGAAGGGGGCATCCTGGCTGCGGATGCCGTCCAGCGTCATGGCGAGAGTGCGGCTGACCAGTGCGGGAATCTCGAACGACGCCAGCGTGGAGAGGAATCGCTGCTCGTCGATGGGGCTTTCCGGGTGGCGGAAGCGGTCAAGCACGAACGCGTAGTCCGCCTCGTCCCCGTTGGCCGCGACCGTGTCCAATATCGCCGCGGCCAGCGACGGCTCCAGCGGACCCTCCTTGGACATCTCCGCGCGGAACGCCTCGCGGGCCATCTCGATGATGTCCCGGTCCCGAACGAGGGTTCCCATGGCGTCGACTATGTGCGAACGCAGTACGCCATAGGTCTCCGGCTCCCCGGTCTCCGGGCTCGTTCCCAACTTTGCGAGCATCGGCTCGAGAAGGCGTCTGGCGGTGGAGATCAGTTCGCCGTTCGCCTCAGAGCCGAGAGCCGTGGCCGCTGCGCGCAAGCCGCCGATGATGGTGGTCCATCCGGCGACTTCCGGGTAGGCGCCGGCGGAGTAGGCCGAGGCTATGGCGAGGAAGCTGGAGAACGGAGCACGGCCTGCGACAACCATTGCCCAGGAGTCAGAGACCAGGTTGAAGCGCTCGAGCTCGTCCAGGTGCGAGAAGGAATCCAGGATTCGCGCGAGCAGCTCATGGGAGTACGAGACGCGGTAATAGCCCGGGCCGTGCGCGTTCACGACCGGCACACCATCGGATAGCGAGCCGATCGCCTGCTCGGATCCGCTCAGGAGCACCTGGCGGACGTCGTCGTAGTCGTGTAGCCTGCGGACCGCCAGGGGAACCATCCAGCGCTCACCGATGGCGGAATCCTCGGGGCGTTCCGGGAGGAAGGAGAATGGCGCCTGGCGTGCCCAGACCTCCTCGCCACGGATACTCACCTCGATCACGGGCAGCCCGCCCTGGAAGACCCAGGTGTCCATCATGGCCCGGACCGGTTCTCCGGTGACCTCTTCCAGCGCGTCCCAGAGATCCGTGGTTTCGGCGTTGGAATAGCGGTACTTGTCCAGGTAGTGCGAGATGCCCTGGCGCATGCGGTCGGTGCCGAGGTACCGCTCGAGCATCCTTAGGACGCTGCCGCCCTTTTCGTAGGTGAGTACATCGAACATCGCCGCGCAATCGGCGGGCTTGGCAACCGCGTATTCGATGGGGCGCGTCGAGTGCAGAGAGTCGGTGGCCTGGGCCGCCGCCCGGAAGATGCCGAAAGAGTTCCACTTGCGCCAAGCCGGCTCGAAGTGGTCGGTGGTCAAGGTCTCCATGTACGTGGCGAAGGCCTCGTTCAGCCAGATTCCGTTCCACCACTTCATGGTGACCAGGTCGCCGAACCACATGTGGGCGATCTCGTGCGAGACGACGTCAACTATTCGCTCGCGCTCGGGTTGGGAGGAAGCGTGCGCGTCGACCAGGAGGGCGGACTCGCGGAAGGTGACCGCGCCGAGGTTCTCCATCGCTCCGAAGGCGAAATCGGGGATGGCGATCAGGTCGAGCTTGCTTGCCGGATAGGGGATGGAGAAGAAGTCCTGCAGGAATTCGAGCGCATGTGCTCCGCAGTCCAGCGCGAAGGTGGTCAACTTCTCCCAGCCCGGCCGGTGAACGACCCGCAGGGGGGTGCCGCCGACCATGCGTGGCTCGGTGGCCACCAGCGGTCCGACCACGAATGCGACCAGGTAGGTGGACATGGCCATGGTGGGCTCGAAGCGCACTCTCTTTCGGCCATCACCCAGCATCTCGCTGGACACCTCCGCGCCGTTTGATATGGCCAGGTGGTTGGCGTCGACGATCAGTTCAACCTCGAAGACCGCCTTCATGGCCGGCTCGTCGAAGCAGGGGAATGCACGTCGGGCGTCGGTGGATTCGAACTGGGTGGTCGCGATCCAGACGGTGTTGCCGTTGTCGTCCTTGAAGCTGGAGCGGTAGAAGCCGGCGAGAAGGTCGTTGAGGACGCCGGTGAACGCGATCCTGAGGGTGGCCGGCCCCGGGCCGACGGGAGAATCGAGGTCAAGGGCCACCATCTCGTTCTCCGGATCGAGAGTCGCCGATGCCGGGAGTTGGCCACCGGATGTCTGGACCACCGCCGAGGCGATCTCGAGGTCGAGGGCGTTCAGCCTGATTTCGCTGGCGGCCTCGGCCAGCTCGATGTCGATCTCCACCGTGCCGGTGAACTTCGCGGCCTCGATGTCGGGCGCGAGAGAGAGGCGGTAGCGAGTTGGGCGGATGGATTCGGATAGGCGATAGCTAGCGTTGCTCACCCGCCCCACCGTAGTTGATGGTGGCGGCATTGTGGGTCGTTTGCGGAGTGCCCGGACGCGGCGCGGACTGGGCTGCAAGGGACCGCGGGCGCTTCGCCGGAGGCTCCAAGGGGGCCGCCGGCAGCTAGTGCCCCGTTGTCGGCGCCGGCGCCGGCGGCTGTGCTTTCGGCGTGCACGACATCTACGTTGAGCAGCCTTTTTGGCCCCTGCAGGGGATCGGGCGAACTCCGCGAGGACCGTCGAGTTGTTCCGTACCGCCCCC
>JAKAEN010000116.1 GCA_021818355.1 Actinomycetes bacterium
TCCCAGTCCTTGCCGGCCAGGGCAGCCTCCATGAACTCATCGGAGAGCCGCACGGAGTTGTTCGCGTTCTGGTACTGGATGGAGGGCGCGTCCTTGCCGTCGACTCCCATGTCGAAGCCGGCGTCTGCCAGCACGCGGGCCTTGCGCTCTTCGCGCGCCTTGCACCAGATGAAGTCCTCGACGTCGGGATGGTCCGCGTCCAGGATCACCATCTTCGCCGCCCGGCGGGTCTTGCCTCCGGACTTGATGGTGCCGGCCGAGGCGTCAGCCCCGCGCATGAACGAGACGGGGCCGGAAGCGGTGCCACCCCCGGTGAGTTGCTCGACCGAGGCGCGAAGACGGGAGAGGTTGACTCCGGAGCCGGATCCGCCCTTGAAGATCAGACCCTCCTCGCGGTACCAGTTGAGGATCGAGTTCATCGAGTCCTCTACCGAGAGGATGAAGCAGGCCGAGGCCTGCTGGGGAACACCGGGCACGCCGATGTTGAACCAGACGGGCGAGTTGAAGGCCGCATACTGATGGAGAATGATATGGCGCAGCTCGTCGGCAAACGCCTCGGCTTCGCTCTCGTCGAAGTAGCCGTCCTTGCGGCCCCAGGCGGTGATGGTGTAGACGATGCGCTCGGTCACTTCACGCAGGGAGTGCTCGCGCTCGGAGGAACCCAGGACGCCACGGAAGTACTTCTGGGCAAGAATGTTGGTCGCGTTCATCGACCAGGCAGCGGGCACCTCCACACCGGTCTGTTCGAAGGCGACCTCTCCGGTCATCGCGTTCACTATGCGCGCGTCGCGCATCTCGAGGTGGGCGTCGGCGTAGACGTCAGCACCCTCTTTGGTGAACAGCCGGGGGATCGGGGAAAAGTCAGTCATGGTTCTCGGGTCCTCTTCTCAAAACTTCGCTACGGGTTTAGCACCCGAGGGTGCCAGGGCTGTCGCCGCGCCAACTATTGCTGCTTCAGAAAGTCCTCGGCCTCTCTTGCAAGAGCACTGCCAAGGATTCCTCCGGCCCTTTCGGTCCGACGCCTTTGTCTGCGGGTATCAAGGTAGCTGACAACCACGAAGACGATCATCAGGGCACCTGCAACCGCCAGCCAAAATGTGCTGAGCTCTTTCATGCCCTTTATATCGAGACTTTGGTCTCGAAAATATAGGGGGCGGCCGAAGCCGCCCCCTCCTTGCCGGTGTTCTTAGAAGTCGACTTCCCAGTCCGGTGCCTGGGGCGTGGGAGCACCGCGGCCGACGCCTGCCCCGACGGGCTGGAGCTCGCGCTCGGGCTCGTCCTTGGTGAAGACGGCCGTGCCCCAACGGAGCGAGGGTCCGACCTCGTCGGCCAAGATGACCTTGTCCGTGCGGGTCTCCCCGTCCTTCTCGTACTCCTCGATCTTGGGGGTGCCCATCACGATGACGCGCTGGCCCTTCTTGATCGAGTCCGCCACATGCTGTGCGGTCTCCCGAAAGGCGGTCACCGAATAGAACTCGGTCCCGGTCTTCTCCCAGTCCCCGTTCGCATTCTGCGTGCGGACGTCAACCGCGAGGCGGAAGCGGCAAAAGTCCGTCCCCTTCTCGCTGAACTGGAGCTGGGGCTCATTCGCCACATTTCCTACCTTGGTCACCCGGCGGGGGGCCTGCTGCTCACTCATCTTCAATCCTTTCGTTGCGAAGACGTATCACCATGCTGGACCAGCGGACCCCTCTCGCTGAAGGGCCATGTCCAAGAAATTTTCGAGGCCCTAGAGGCCGAAGCCCCGGGGCGTGATGAGCGGGTTGCCGTCGATGTCGAGATCGACCACAGCCGGGAAGGCGAACTCGCCCATGATCCGGGCGTCGTGGGCTGGCAAGAGATCCTCGCCCGCCGCGCAGTGGCCCGTGTTTTCCATAACCCTGGTGCCGGTGTCGTAGGTGGGCACCAGCCAGCACTCTGGCACCTGGCCGTCCCTGGGTTCAATGTTGCAGCGGAGCCGCAAGCTGCGGCCGTTGTAGACGAGCTCGTGGTCGGGCTTGGGCTGATTCTGGATTGGCTCGGTCTTTGCCGATTCGGCCTTTGTTGGTTCCATGGTCGAAATCCTTTCTTTAGAGGCCGAAGCCCTGCGGAGCGATGGTGGGGTTCCCCCAGCGATCCACAGCGACCTCGGCCGGGAAGGAGAACGCGCCCACGATGCGGTGGTCGTACTCGCTCATCAGCTCGTCCCCGGCCATGCACTCCCCCGCGCTCTCAAGGGCAGGGAGATCGCCGGTGCTCGCTGCGTAGTTGGGCACCAGCCAGCAATCGGGCACCTTGCCGTCGGCGGGCTCGAGATTGCAGCGGACGAACATGCCGTCCACGTTCACGACGAGCTCGTGAGCGGGCTTGGGCTGTGCCGGTCGACTCTGGGTTGGCTCGGTCTTTGCCGGTTCCATCTTTCGGGTTCCTTCCTCGCGCCGGCACTTCGCCGACGGACGTCTTTCATTGTTGGCGACGGGACCCACCTCGCTGAAGGGCCATTGACGAGCTGGCCGATTGTCCGCGCGGCGCCGGCGGCGAGCAGTTTCTTCCCTGGTTATACCCTCTATTTGCGCTAAACTCCTGTTCAGAAATGGCGCCCAAGGGGGCCTCCCTCGAGGTCGGCCGGCAACGCGCGGGCGCCGAGCAGCGGGCAGCGGATCGCTTTGGGCAGGAGGCGGCCCTTGGCCAGCGGATCGCCGCCGCGGCGGCGTTTGTGGTGGGCGTAAAACGCAGGGTACAACCAAGGAGAAACCCTCAACCGGGAGGGGTTTGGGGATCGCGGGCGAAAACGCAGGCAGGAGAGGCGGGAGATGAAAGCAGTCGGAGAGAGCACAGACACCGAGGTCACAGAGGTGGGCGCCGAGACGCCGAGTGCCGGCGTGCCCGGCACCGCTTACCGCAAGGGACAGACGCGGGCGGTCGAGTTCTACATGGGCGAGGCGGGAAGGCGTGTCCTGTTCTCGGGCCACTATGGGCTTGACCGCTCGACGCTGCTCACTCTGGCCCTCGAGCTCGAGGCGGCCCGGGTGGCGCGGGACTACGCCAAGGTGAAGATCGCCGGGATCGACTTCGGAGGCGAGGCGCGCCACCGCGGGGCAAAGAGGGCCAAGGTCGACAACCCCAAGCGCCTGCACATATCGCTGAAGACCGAGCACGCCATGCGCCTGGGCGAGCTGGTAGCCGGCACTCGGCTTTCGATGAGCGCCTTCGTAGAGGAGTGCCTGGTCCGCTGGGACCGGGCCGGGAGGCCGCTGACGGATGGACGGGTCGGGGTGCGCGGGGAGATGGACGCGCCGCTGTGGGCAGAGTGAGCGCCGAGGGAGAGACGAGCCAAGTGGCGACCAGAGCCGCGGTACAGATAGAGCCGAGTCGCCCAAGCCGTGATCGGATGCTTGCTCTAGGGGCGGGTAGCGAATTCAACGAGGGCGGAGAATTCACCGCGATCTGCACTACGCAAAGCAGCTAGGTACTCGCTTCGGCGGGGCGAGGCTTCTGAGAGACCCCCGCCTCCCCAGGTGAGGCCTTTCCCGCCAAGGTCTGCAAGCAGCAGTTCAGCCGCAAAGCGCGAGTGCCTTCCGTTTCCATTTGGGAATGGGTGAATCCAAACGAGACGGTGATGGAAACGAACCGCCAGCTCGACAAGCGGATAGGCGGTGCTGATGCCGTCGCCAATCTGTGCGAGCACGTCGCCGTGGAGGTCGCGTAGCATTACAGCGATTTGGCGCGGGTCGGCGCCGATGTTGGTTTCCCTGCGCCTCAGGGTGCCGGCCCAACTCCAGACTTCGCCAAACATTTCGGAGTGCAGCTCGCGCAAGCCCGATTCCTCCAAGTACCAGAAGGGACTCCTGCTGCGGGTGCGTTCCAGTTTGTCGCGGGCACGCACGATGTTCTCGGCTTCGGCACGATTCAGGTCTTCCCTCGTCGAAACCCAGCCGGGGAGCAGGCCGTCGCGTTCCTCTGCCTCGAGCGGGGTAGCGCCCTCTGGCTCGCGTCCGAAGGTCGCACTCACTTCCGTTCGGGCACCTTGGTTGTTAGAGGAGCGACCGTCTTGCTTTGCTTCCAGAGTTTCCTTGTGTCGATCAGCGCCTGTACCTCCTCCTCGACCACGTCGGGATGGATGTCCGTGTCCTGCGCTTCCAGGCTCATAGACCGCGCGGTCGCGGCGATCTGCTGGGCGACGCGAGCCCTGGCTTGCCTCTCCACGGTATTGGTGAGGCTGGTTCTGGGGATCAATGCGTAGACGAGATCGCAATCCATGGCCTCGGCCGCCCGGTTCAGCCGATCCAAAGTCACTCTCCCATCGGGCTCGGCACGTTCGAGATCCTGCACCGCCGATCCGGTAACGCCCATTCGGGCGGCCAGGTCCGCTGCGGACATTCCGAGTGCCTGGCGGATGGTACGCACCCAACCGTTTCGAGGAGGGGTGAGATGTGCACGCGGGATGGAGGTCAGCTTGCGATCCAGCTCTCTTCTAGCGGTTCGGTTCTTGGGGATTGCCATCGTGAACTCCCGAGTTGATAGCGGTGCCTATCAAGTATAGGAATTACATTGCAGTAATACTTAGTAGTTACCCTTCGAAGTTCATTGCCATAGCTTCTAATCCGGATTGATCGCCTGCGTAAGGGTCGCCGATCCGGCTAGAGTGCGTTCGGTTCGTATTGCAGGGGTGAACGTGGCTCGACACAAGTATTTGCTCCCCATTGCCCTGCTCCTCACCGGGGAGGTGATGGCGGCATGCGGATCCGCGGCGACGTCGGCCAGTTCCTCCTCGCCCTCAACCACCTCTTCGTCTATCCCAACGCGAGCGGCCAGCACCACCGCTGCGGCGCCCGGATCTCCCCCGCATCTCACCGGAGTGGCCTGCCCTGTGGAGTACGGCATCCCCTCCAACGCCCCTTCGACGACGGAAGCGTTCTCAAACACCTTCTTCTCCGGCGGTGGCGGCGTGCCTTCGGCGATGGCCAGCGATATGGCTGTATATACGATGCCGGGCGGGATGGGGACGCTGGGCATGGTGGCACCGAAGGGCTGGACTTGCAAGGCCATAGTCGGCGCAGACGGTAGCGAGGGGATGACGATTTCGGGCCCCAACGGGGCTGCGGTAGAGCTCTCGATCGGCAACGGCCAGGGCCCGACAGTCTCTATGGCCTGCCCGTATTTCCAGTCCGCCCAGTCAATGCCCGAGTGCGGCGGCGAACCCGACGTGCCCGTGATTGGCGAGACGGTGAACCAGCTCTCCCAGACCGAGGTGGAAGTGATCGATCCGCCCGGAGTGCAGGGGGCGGGACCGCTTTCGGGCGGCAACTACACCGACGAGAGCGTGGAGATGTGGATCCCCGGATCGGAGTTGGCGGGCCCCGCCGGCCAGGGGGATCAGGGTTACGCCCTGCGGACGGACTGTGCGATGGCCAGTTCTGAGGCGGCCACCTGCAGGGCGATCCTGAACTTCACTAGCTACTGGTACGCCAGTCCTTCACTCGCTGGGTTCTAGCCGGGCGTGGGCTGCCTGCGCTCGTACACCTCGGAGTAATAGGGCGCCAGGGGCCCCCGCGCCCGGCCTAGTGAGTACGCGGCGAGCCATTCGTCGAGTTCAGCGGCGCTCGCGAAGTTGACCGCACGTAAGCGCAAGCCCCTTCCGTTAGGGAGGGGTCGAGCGGCCCCGGTATGTGTCAACGGCGCGGCCTGCCAGGGGGTCGACTTGGAGATCGAATGTCACACCGGCGTCATAACATTGGCCCTGTGAGCATCCGCGAGCGCCTCTACCCGGCCCAGGAAGACCTGGCCGTGCTGCACATGCACTGCGCTCACGCCCGCTACGTGTGGAACCTGGGCCTTGAACAACGCGGGTACTGGCGCCGGGGCATGCCCTCGATCTCGGCCCACGCCCAGCAGCGCTCGCTGGCTCAGGCCCGCAAGGACACCTGGCTGGGCGAGGGATCGTCCTCGGTGCAACAACAGGCCCTCTTCGACCTCGACCGGGCCTTCAAGAACTTCTGGCGCAATCCCTCCCACTTCGGCCGGCCCAGTTGGCGCAAGGCCGGGATCCACGAGGGCTTCGCCGTAAGGGATCTCAAGACCAGGCGCATCAACCGCCGTTGGGGAGAGGTGCAGGTTCCCAAACTGGGCTGGGTGCGCTTTAGGATCACCCGGGCTTGGGCCGAGATCGCTGGCGGCACCTCGGCCCGGGTAACCCTCGACCGCGCCGGCAGGTGGCACGTCAGCTTCACCACTCCCCCCAAGCCCTTCGAGCGCACCGGAACCGGAGCCGTAGTGGGACTGGACATGGGGGTGGTCTCAGCCTTCACCACCTCTGACGGAGAGCACTCTGTTATGCCCCAGCTCCTCAGCCCGGGCGAGACCCAGCGCAAGAGGAGGCTAGAGCGCAAACTGGCAAGGCAGCAGAAGGGCTCCAAGCGTAGAGAGCGCACCAAGCACCAGATCGCCCGGTTGGCCGCCAAAGAAGCCGACCGGAGAAAGGACTTCATCGAGAAGTCCACCACCGCCCTGGTCCGGGACTTCGACGTCGTCTGTGTCGAGGACCTTTTGGTAAAGAACATGCTCCGTTCCGCACGGGGCACCGTAGAAGCCCCGGGAAGAAGGGTCCGGCAAAAGGCCGGGCTGAACCGGGCGATCTCTTCGGTGGCGTTCTCGGCATTTCGCCGGCGCCTCGAGGACAAAGCCGCCTGTGCCACGGCCCCCGTGGCCGTAGTGGCGGTACCACCCGCGTTTACGAGCCAGCGTTGTAGCCACTGCGGGCACACCGCACCCCAGAACCGCAAGAGCCAAGCGGTCTTTGTGTGCGGTGCCTGCGGATACGAAGCACACGCCGACGTAAACGCGGCCAAGAACATCCTTGCCGCCGGGCTGGCGGTCTCAGGACGTGGAGGGACACCGCACGGACAGCCCGTCAGGGCTGAACACAGCGGCCCTGTGAAGCGTCAACCGCTCGGAACCGAGGCGGCGTGAGAGCGCACCTCGGTCCGGGAAGCCCCGTCCGTAAGGGCGGGGAGGAGGTCACGGTATGGGCCGGGGCGAGGCCGGGCTTGATCCCGCACACGCTGCCTGGATATATGTCGACCCAGTTCCAGTCCTCGGGATGGCGGCTGAACTCGCGGTAGTCGCGGGCGACGCATATGGAGACAATCTGGGTGGCCTGTTTTCCCGGCGCGGGCAGCACCGATGCCCTGGTGGGCCTTTCTCGGCTTCTGCTCCCCTGGCGGCCACGCGACACTTCGAGCATTTGGGAACTATACCAACAATTCGGGTCCGAACTAGTTCAGGTGCGCTTGGACCCGTGGTCAGACCAGGGCCGGAGCACTTACGCCGTAGCGGGCCTGCACGGTCTGGGCGGACACGCCGCGGTACGACTGCACCGCCTGGGCGGGCATGCACCAGTTGACCTGGCGCGACACCGGTGCCGAGCTCCCGAGGAGTTCTTCGCCGGCGATCGGAGCCTGGGTGATCTTGGATGCCACCAGGGCCGCGATGTAGGTGTGGGCGACGTTAGACGGGAAGACGTCGCGGCCGTCGGCGGCCAGCCACCAGTCGCCCTTCAGGCACACGAGCTCGGCCTCGACCTTGTGCATGCGGGCCATTGCGTCAGCCGCATCGGCCAGCAGGTCTCGCACTTCAGACAACGTCGAGTCCTCGGGGATGCGCTCGAGGAGCACGAGCTCGGAGCGTACGCCAGCGATCGCTTCGTCGGAGAGGGCCGCGGCCCTGCGGGCGAGGATGCCCGCGGTGGCCCGGCCGAGTTCGGCCGGCGTCCCCTCGGTGGTCATCGGCCATTCGCAAAAGACGATCGAGAACTTCGTGCTCATAGCGCGCCTCAGATCATGCTCAGGCCCGGCTCGTCGAAGGACGGGGCGGGAGTGGTGGAAAAGGATCCCAGATGGGAAAAGGCGGTGGCGTTCTCCCAGGGTTCGATCGGGGCCGCGGTTACGCCGGCCGCGCCCAGCAGAGCGAGGCTGGAGGAGGCGTCCTGGACTTCGCTGCGCCATCCGGTGGGGCCGTTGGCAACCAGCATGTGCATGGGGCCAAAGGAGCTGAGCTCGAAGCCTTTGCCGTCGTTGCCGGCGTGCACGTAGTCGATTGCTCCGATCAGGAGCTGGCGGGCGAGCTCGGGCATGGAGTCCCTGGCGGCGGACACCCCAAGAGCGTCGATCATGGCGGCGTGGTCGCGGGCGAGGCTGGCAAGCTTCTCCTGTGGAAGAGCTTGAACCCGGGCCTTGAGGGCCTGGGCGGTCTGTGCGTCGAACTCCGCCGGGGTGCCGTCGGGCATCGCGGGCCAGGGGGCGATTATCAGGTCAAGGCTGGACATTTCCGGGTTCCTCCCGTTGTTCTTGGTGCCTTTTTCGTTAGCGAGACGAGTTTCCCAAGCCGGACCTATTTCGCTGAAGGGCCAGATCCAAGGAATCTCTGGAGAGTTTCCGGTGCTGCCGGACAGAGGGTCGGTTTACATCGGCTTGGTTCGCGCCGATATAGGACGCGATGCACCACCCAGACGATTACGCCCCGCTTGTCCATGCCAGCGAGCTGGGTGAGGAGGAAGCCCCGGCCACCGACGACGATTACGCCC
>JAKAEN010000117.1 GCA_021818355.1 Actinomycetes bacterium
AGTGATCTCCCCCGCCGGCCAGGTCTGCGCCTTCGACTCCGGGCCCGCCTCGGAGTTCGTGGACGACCGGATCTTCGACGCCACGCTCGCCTCGCTGCCCGCCGGGGTCAGCGAGATCTCCTTCCGGCCCGCCGCCGCCTCCGAGGAGCTCGGGGCGCTCTATCCGGAAGGATGGGAGCGCTTCGCCCGTGCGCACCTCTTCCTCACCTCCCCATTGGCGCGGGAGATGCTGGCGGAGCACAAGGTGACCCCCATCGGCTATCGGGAGCTCAAGCAGGTCCAATCGGGTCTGGCCGGCTAGAAGTGCGCTCCGTCGCCAACGGGGCTAGACTGATGGCAAAAGGGGCGAATCCACCCCTGCGCTTTTGAAGGGCGGTAGCCGTGTTCGCCGAACTGCTCGGGCAAGACATGCTCATCCTCGTAGTTGTCATCGTCGTCATCTTCGGCGCCTCGCGCCTGCCCAAGATCGCGCGCTCGGTCGGTCAGGCCAAGGGCGAGTTCGAGAAGGGCTTGAAGGACAGCGCGCCCCAGAACAAGGACGCCAACAGCGAGACCAAGGACCAGGCCCAGTCCTGATCCGCACCGCCCGCGAGGACAACCAGGTGTGAAAAGACCCGGCGCCGAGCGCCGGGTCTTTCTTTTTCCCGTCTTTCCGGCTTCTCAGTCGCCGAAGTCGGTGACCTCGAGGATCTCCTTCTGGAGTTGGCGATATTCGGCCGAGCTGGTCACCGGGAGCAGCGACATCAGCTTGCCGATGTTGCCGTCCACCTTGAGCCTGCCCTGCATGAAGGCCGCGTTGGCGTCCAGCTGGAGCTTCTGGATCTTCATGGCGTCGTCATAGCTCTGGGTGAGCGTTATCTCGGCGTCGTCGATCTCCCCGAGCTTGGACTCCGTGAGCTTACCGTTCTCAACCAGCCAGTAGTACTTGATCGCCCCGGAAGGTCCGCCCTCGATGACGTACTGGATGCGCGCGGTCGCGCCCGGGCGCTCCGGCTGCGTCGCAGACATCTTGAATGTCTCGGCGAACCACTCGCTGCTAAGCCATGCGTATTTGCTCAATGCTCCCTCTCCCGGGCCAGCCTGACCCAACAGGCTTCGGCGCCCCCTTGGCGCGCTATCTTCGTCTCCCATCATGGCACCTTCGGGGCCCCTAAGCCGCCCTCTTTCAGGGAACCGGGGCTACAGGCCGGCGAAAACGTCGGTCTCGACGCCTTGGGGCGAATATCCCTCGGGGGCCACGGCCAGGTACAGGTCCTCGGTCGGGTACGCCTCCTCGGCCTCGGCGTCGCTGAGGCCGAACCAGTGGCGCGACTCCGGGTCGATCTGGGTGGCGTGCGCCCTGAGGGCCGCGCTGCGGCGCGCGTGAAAGCCGGTGATGTCGATCTTCGTGGTGACCTCGTAGTCTGCCTCGGCGGAAGCCAGCCACTCTGGCGAGTAAGGCGACTCCTTGCCCAGCTCCAGGAACTTGGCGTGCAGAGCGTGCATCCTCTCCGGGGCCCACACGTGGTAGTACACCTTTGCCACCAGGTGTGGCTCCTCTCCCGCGGCCTGGGCAAAGGAGGGGTCGGCGGCAAGCTCCCTGGCCCGCATGGAGACCTCGTGCACGCGAATGTGGTCCGGGTGCGGATAGCGGCGCTGGATCTCCGGGTAGGTGAGCATCACCTGGGGGCGCTCCTCCAGGATGATGCGGGCAAGCCTGCCCGCCGCCTCGTCCAGGCCGGCGCGCGCGAAGCAGGCGGGATCCTGGTTCGCCTCGCTGTCAGGCATCCCGGAGTCGCGGTAACCAAGCATCTCGGCACGGTCGTATCCGATGATCTTCACCGCCTCGGCCAGCTCGTCGGCACGTACCCTGGGCAGGTCGTCCCGCACAGCAGGCGTGTCCATGGCAGGGTTGAGGATGTCCCCCGCCTCTCCTCCGGTCGCGGTGACCAGCACGGTTCGCACTCCGGAGTCGCTGTAGCGGGCGATGAGGGCGGCCCCCTTGGAGGCCTCGTCGTCGGGGTGGGCGTGCACTGAGATGATTACTTGCTTTTCCATAAGTGTTCGAACCTAGCAAGCCCACTGCGGCTTCCGCCATCGCCCCGGTGGGAGCGAAAAAAGGGGCCGCCGGCCATCCGGCGGCCCCTTTGGCCTAAAGGCCCTTGGTTGGAGCTACTGAAGCCAGGAAGGCACGGCGCTTTCAACCGAGGCGTGGGTCGTAACCGGCCCCTTCACGTTGGTCACGTAGACCGGGCTGACCGCGGACGCGCCGCCAGTGCCGTTCAGCTGCAGGACTTCGGCTCCCATGAAGCCGAGGTGCTGGGTCGCCGAGTAGCCAAGCGGGGAAAGCCCCGGGCCGGTCCAGGTCGAGCCCTGGCTGTTGATGGCGTTGATCAGATCCTGGCGAGTCGGGTTCTGACCTGCGGCCTTCATGGCCAGTGTGAAGTAATAGGCCATGGACATCCCGTAGACCATGTTCCCGTCAACCGGCTCCTTGGAGTCGTACTGGGAGTGGATCTTCAGGAAGAGCTGGATCCAGGGATCGCTGCTCGCGGTGGCCATGGGCAGGTAGTCCAGTGTGTAGAGCCCGTTCAAGGCCGAAGCCCCGGCCGCACCCTTGGAAAAGTTGGAGACCAAGCCGGCCAAGGTGGTGGGATCGGCCGAGACCGAGGAGCTCACCGTGGTCGGATGGTAGCCAAGAACAGCCATGGCCAGCAGTGCCAGCGCGGTCGCCGCGGGGATGGTGAAGAGCACCACCACCTGGGCGCCGGCCGCCTTCAGCGCCGCGACCTGGGTGCCCAGGCCGTTGGTCAGCGTGGTCGGGTCGTACGGCTGGGCCGAGACGATCTGGCTGGCCGGCAGCATCTGCTTGATACCGGTCAGGCCGCCACCGCCAAAGTCATCGTTCTGGTAGAGGACGCCGACCTTCATCCCTGCGAAGTGGTCCTTGATGTAGGCGCCGAGCACCTTGCCCTCGATGATGTAGTCCGGCTCCCAGCCGTAGGTGTATGGATGCACCGTGGGCTGGTTCCAGCAGTCACATCCCGAGGAGACGAAGATGTCCGGAACCTTGTTCTGGTTGAGGAAGTTGACCACCGCGGTGTGGGTCGGAGTACCCAGTCCACCCAGGATGGCGTAGACGTTGTCCTGGAGCACCAGCTGCCTGACCACCTGGACGGTATTGGCCGGGTTGTACCCGTCATCCAGGTACTTGAAGGTAACGCTGCGCCCGTAAATCCCACCATGGGCATTGAGGTACTGGAAGAAGGCCTCGATGGCGGGGCCGATCTCCGAGTAGCCCGGCGCAGCCGGCCCGGTCAAGGGCTGGTGAGAGCCGAGCAAAATGCTGGTGGGCGTGATGCCCGGCGCGGAGGCGGTGTTGGCCACCGACCCGCTCGTGCTCGAGCCACCCGACGACGATGAACCGGAGGAGCTTCCGCATGCGGCGGCGACCAGGCTGAAGGCCGCCATCACCGCAATTACCCGGAATCCCCGCCTTAGTGAAGAACGGGATTCACCCATCTATAATTTCCCCCTGATTTGTTCCCTGGGCCGGAGCCAATGCCGCCCCGCGCCCCACTCGGGCACCGCTCCCGCGGCGCCGTCTCTGCAGTGCCGCCACCCCTGCGGCGGCCACCTTTCCTTCTTTCTAGCCCGGCTCCTTTCTGAGATTCCTTAATTTGAAAATGACCAGCCGCACGATTCCCTGGATGCCCATCGGGGCGACCATGATGATCGCCACCAGCAGAAAGCCGTAGATCGCCAGGGCCAGATTGGCAGAGACGGACTGGTTCAGGCTCAGCTTCTGGGTAAGGGTGGAGGCCCATTCTGGCACGTACACCATGATCGCCGCACCCCACACCGCCCCGGCCAGCGTGCCCGTCCCGCCGATCACCATCGCGGCCAGCAATGAGATTGACAGCACCACCGAGAAGCCTCCCGGGGAGACGTTCCCGGAGACCAGGGCGAAGAGCCCCCCTCCGAGGCCGGCCGCACCGGCCGAGAGCGCGAAGGCCAGCACCTGGGTGCGCGGGACGGAAATCCCTGAGACCTGGGTGGCGATCTCGTCGTCGCGCACCGCACGGAACTTGCGCCCCACCCTCGAGCGCAGGAGGTTGGCAAAGAGAACCATGACCACCACCACGCAAATCATCTCGATGATGGCCAGCCACTCGGTCGGCGTGGCGGTGGCGCCGAGGAAGGCGGGCGCGTTGGGCTGGTTCACCTCCAGCCCCTGGTAACCGCCGAAGAGAGACTGATAGCGCGTGGTGATGTCGGGAAGCCCGAGCGCGAGCGCCAGGGTTGCGCCCGCCAGGTATGGCCCGCGCAGGCGCGCCGCGACCAGGCCGAGGAGCGCTCCGAAGACCATCGTCACCAGGGCCGAGGCTATGAGCATCAGCCAGAGCGGCGACTTCGTGTGCAACTGCATCAGAGTCAGGGTCCAGGCCCCGATGGCCATGAGCGCGCCATGGCCCAGGGAGATCTGCCCGTTCTGGCCGGTCAGCACCGAGAGGCCCGCCAGGGCAATGACGTAGGGGCCGACCTGGGAGAGCTGGTAGATGCGGTACTGGCCAAGGTGGCCGATCAGCAGGTAGAAGAGGACCAGTGCCACCACGCCGACGATGGCGTTCCGGACCAGCGGCTGGCCGAAGAGCCTTCGCAGGCCCTGCGGCCCTGCGGCGGCGGGCGCCTGCCTGGGTTCCGGCTTGGCCGTGACCATCGACTCCTCCATTTAGACCCGCCTCGCCGACATCGAGCTGAATATGCCCTCGGGTCGGGCCATCAGTACCACCACCAGGATCAGGAAGGCGCCGACGGTCTCGAGGTCCGAGCCGAGATACCCGCCGATGAAGGAGAGCGCCACTCCTGTCAGCAGGCCGCCCACCAGCGCCCCGACCGGAGAGTCCAGCCCGCCGATGATGGCCGCGGTGAAGCCGAAGATGAGCACGCCGTCCATATTGTTCGGGAAGAGGAAGACCTTCGGAGCCGCCAGCAGGCCGGCCACCGCGCCTGCGGCGCAGGCGAGGCCCCAGCCCAGGGTGAGCATCCGGCCAACCCGCACTCCGAGCAGCCTGGCAACCTCCGGCGCGAAGGCGCTGGCCCTCATCATCAGCCCCAGCTTGGTATAGCGGAAGAGGACGGACAGGGCGAGCAGCAGGACCACCACCACCGCGACGATGAAGAGGTCGAAGTCCGAGATTGCCAGCCTGGTCCCGCCTATCTTGAGGCCGATCAGGGAGAAATACGACGGGAAGTTGCGCAGCTTGGCGCCCCAGATGACTCCGGCCATCGCCTCCAGGAAGATAAGCATCCCGATGGCCACGATGACCGCGTTCAACGGGGACTTGCTCTCCACCGGCCTCATCACGAATCGCTCCGTCACCGCCCCCAGTAGGAATCCGAAGACCATGGCCGCCAGGAAGGCCACAAAGTACGGAACATTGCGGTCGATCAGCGTCGCGGCGATGAAGGTCGAGAACATGGCCATCGCGGCCAGCGCGAAGTTGATGACCCTGGTGGAGCGATAGATGAGGACTATGCCCAGGGCGACCAGGGAGTAAACCAGCCCGTTGCTGACCCCGATCAAAAGGAAGTTCCAGAAGTTACTCAACGCCTCTCCCTCATAAGGCCCACATCTTTCGCCCGCATCGTCAGAACCCCAAGTAGTGGTGGCGGAGCTCCTCATCGTCGCGGATCTTCTCCGCCGAGTCCGAGACCACCACCTTCCCAAGCGAAAGCACCACCGCGTCGTCGGCGACCGAGAGTGCGCTACGCGCGTTCTGCTCCACCAGCAGCACCGAGAGACCCTGCTCGTCGCAGAGACGACGCAGAAGCGCCATGATGCTCGCCACCACCAAAGGCGCCAGCCCCAGCGACGGCTCGTCAAGCAGCATGGCCTTGGGCTCGGCCATAAGCGCCCGGCCCACCGCCAACATCTGGCGCTCGCCTCCCGAAAGCGTGAAAGCCGGCTTGCCGGCACGCGGCTTGAGCGGCTCGAAGAGCTCGTAGACCCAGGCCATCTTGGCCTGAACGTCGATGTCCCGGCGCCAGATGGCACCGAGGCGGAGGTTCTCCTCCACGGTCAGCTCCTGAATCACCCCACGGCCCTCGGGCACGTGCGCGATTCCCATCCGGGCGATGTCCTCTGCCGGCCGGCGGATGAACTCGACCCCGTCCAGGCTCGCCTTTCCGGAAGCCGCCGGAACCAGGCCGGTGAGCGTGCGCAACAGGGTGGTCTTGCCGGCCCCGTTTGCGCCGAGCACCGCGGTGATGCGCGAGCGCTCGACCGCGAGGGAGACCTCGGAAAGCGCCCGCACCGGGCCATAGGAGGCGCTGAGATTCTCGACCGTCAGCATGGCACCGCCCTCATGCCTGCACCTCGTCACCCAGATAGGCCTCGGTGACCAGCGGGTTGGCCTTCACCTCGGCCGGGTTACCCTCGGCGATGACCCTACCGAAGTCGAGCACGGTGATGTTGGAGCAGACCCGCATAACCAGGTCCATATGGTGCTCGACCAGCACGATCCCCAGTTCGCTCGCGAGCTCCACGATCAGATCACCCAGCTCGCCCATCTCCTCCTCGGAGAGCCCGGAGGCGGGTTCGTCCAGGAGCAGGAAGCGAGGGTTGGAGACGAGCGCGCGTGCCAGAGCGACCTTCTTCTGGATCGCGTAGGGAAGCTGAGGCGGGAACTTGCCTGCGTAGCCGGCCACACCGAGGCGGTCCAGTGCCGCCAGGGACGCCGCTCGCAGGCGGCGCTCCTCGCTTACGGTGGGTCCCGCGCCGAGCAGCGCCCGCAGCACCCCTACCTTGGCAACTGAGTCCGCGCCGATCATGACGTTCTCCAGCACCGGCATGCGCGAGAAGAGTCCGAGGCCCTGCAGCGTGCGTGCTACGCCCATGCGGGTGAGCTTCTCGGGACGCAGGCCATGAACCTTCTGGCCAAAAAAAGTGAGCGTGCCGGAATCCGGCTTGACGAAGCCGCACATGACGTTGAAGAGCGTCGTCTTGCCGGCGCCGTTGGGTCCGATAACCCCGTGCACGCGGCCGGGGGCGGCCTCCAGCGAGACCCTGTCGAGCGCAACGAGGCCGCCGAAGCGGACGCTCACCTCGTCGACGCTCAGTCCCTCTTTGGAATCCATACGCCGATTCTGGCAGAGCGCGGAGCCTGCGTGGGTGCCATTGTGACATTTGGCACACAATTCCCCCGCGCCTTCCGGCCAACGGGGGAGGATCGCAGGCGATCAGTAGGCGTTGGCGAGCAGCCCGCCGTCGACCACGATGGAGGTGCCGTTGATCCCGGAGGCCATGTCCGAGGCGAGGAAGATCACCGCGCGGGCCACCTCGTCCGCCCGGATCAGGCGCTTGGCCGGGTAGTAGCTCTCCATCTCGGCCCGGGCGGCGACAGGATCGGGCGTGCCCCGGAAATACTCCTCGATCATCTCGGTCTCCATGTCCCCGGGGGCGACGAAGTTCGCGCGTATGCCTTCCCCGCCGTAGTCGATGGCGATGGCACGGGTCAGGCCCGCCACGCCGGACTTCATGGCCGTGTACGCGGCCAGGTATCCGTCGCCGGCGAAGGAGAGTATGGATCCCACGTTGACGATCGAGCCGGGCCGGCGCGCGGCCTTGGCAAGGTTGATGAAGCGGCGGCAGGTCCAGAAGGTGGCGTTCATGTGTACGCCCATCAGCGCCTCCCACAGCTCGTCCGTGGTCTCGTGCAGGCGCGAGGCGCCGAGTATGCCGGCGTTGTTGACGATGAAGTCCACCCGGCCGAAGGCCTCCTCGCATGCGTCCAGCAGGCCTTCGGCCTCCTGCTGGCGAGTCACGTCCGCCTTCAGGCGATGGATGCGCCCCGGCTCGGGCTCCCCCTTGGGCAGCTCGGCCGCTTCGAAGCCGCGGGCGGCGGCCACCACGGTCGCCCCTTCTTCGGCGGCCTGGCCCGCCACGTCGTAGCCGAGTCCACGGCTGGCGCCGGTGACTACGCCCACCTTCCCAGCCAGCGTCTTCGAGCCCATTTGGCCTCCCCCTCTCCTGAGCGGTTGTCGCCGGATTGCCGTATGGTACCAGCGCGGTGGGCGCCGGGACGGTAAAAACCCTTAATAGTAAATGTTTTGGCTCAGCGGAAATCCCGCGACATGGAGCCCACCGGCAGGAAGACGGGCTCCAGAGATGACGCGATCACGTTGACCACCCCGGAGTGGGACTCCACCCTGCCTGCGACGATCAGTGCGTCCGCCATGCGCGCGGTCCTGCGGAAGCGCTCCCAGACCTCCGGCACCACGATCACGTTGGCCAGGCCTGTCTCGTCCTCCAGGCTGATGAAGGTGGTCCCCTTGGCTGTCCGCGGGCGCTGGCGATGCGTCACCACTCCGGCCACTCTCACCAGGCTGCGGTCCCTGGCGGCCGGGAGGGAGGCTATGGGCATCACTCCATCGGCCTCCAGCCCCTTGCGCATGTAAGCGAAGGGGTGCGCCTCCGGGGAGATGCCGAAGGTGGCGATGTCCAGGTAGGTGGACTCCTCGGAGGAGAGGGCCGGGAGCTCGGGCGCCTCGTCCCCCAGGGCCATAGATCGGAA
>JAKAEN010000118.1 GCA_021818355.1 Actinomycetes bacterium
CTCCGAGAGCGCCGATTTCGCGCGAACCGTTGTCGAGGCCGGCCTGACCTGGATCGGGCCCTCCGAGAGCGCGATCCGGATGATCGGCGACAAGGTCCAGGCGCGAGCGCTCGCCAAGCGTGTTGGCGCCCCATTGGCGCCGGGCAGCGAGGGTCCGATCACGAGCGGCGCCGAGCTTGCCGACTTCGTCGAGGAGCACGGCCTTCCGGTCGTCATCAAGGCGGCTTTCGGGGGCGGCGGGAGAGGGATGCGTGTTGTCACCTCCGCCGCCGACCTGGAGCACCAGTTCGAGGCGGCCCGGCGCGAAGCGCTCGCCGCCTTCGGGCGCGGAGAGTGCTTCGTGGAGCGCTACCTCGCCAACCCGCGCCACGTGGAGGCCCAGGTGGTGGCGGACGCCTTCGGCTCGGTGATCGTGGCCGGCATCCGGGACTGCTCGCTGCAGCGGCGGCACCAGAAGGTGGTCGAAGAGGCGCCCGCACCCTTCCTGAGCCAAAGCCAGCGCGATGCCATAGTCGCCTCCGCCAAACGGATTTGCACCGAGGCCGGTTACGTGGGTGCCGGCACCGTCGAGTATCTGGTCGCGGCGGACGGGGGGATCTCCTTCCTGGAGGTGAACACGCGGCTGCAGGTCGAGCACCCCGTCACCGAGGAGACGGCGGGCGTGGATCTGGTGATTGAGCAGTTCCGGGTCGCCATGGGCGAGCCCTTGAGCTTGCGCGAGGATCCTGCTCCGCGGGGCCACGCGCTGGAGTTCCGCATCAACGCCGAGGACCCCGCCAACGGCTTTCTTCCCGCACCGGGGCGCATCACCAGGCTGGTTCTCCCCGGCGGACCCGGGGTGCGCGTGGATGCCGGGGTGTCGGAAGGAGGCGCCGTAGACGCTCGTTTCGACTCCCTGATGGCCAAGCTGATCGTGACCGGGCGCGATCGCGACGAGGCGATTCGCCGTGCGCGCCGTGCCCTCGGCGAATTCGACATCCAGGGCGTCCCCACTCTGATCCCCTTCCACCTGGCCATCCTCGCCGAACCCGACTTCATTGCCTCCGAAGGACCGGGATTCAAGGTGCACACCAGCTGGATCGAGCAGGAGCTGGTCCCCCGGCTCGAGCTGGAGCCGGCACTGGAGCAGGGTGCCGAGGCCTATGTCGCGATCGGGGGCCGGCCCATGGCTGTGCACCTGCCTGCCGGGGTCGACCCGTCGGGCCTGATGAGGAAGCGCGGTTCCGGCGGAGGCGGGCGCGATGATCGTCGCGATGGTGCCGTGGTCGCGCCGATGCAGGGAACGGTCGTCAAGGTGGCCGTCGCGGAGGGTCAGGAAGTGGGCTTCGGCGAGCTGCTTTTCTCGATCGAGGCCATGAAGATGGAGAATGCGGTTTTTGCGCACCGCCCGGGGGTCGTAAAGTTGTTGTCGGCGACGGTGGGCCAAAGCGTGCGCCGTGGTCTGGTACTTTGCGAGATCGGGGAGTCCTCCGGAGGTATTGGGCACGAGCACTGAGGCGGAAGGGTCACATATGAGTTGGGATGCGTCGGAGATGGAGCTGGTGGTACCGGGCGTTCACCGCGTGCCTCTGCCACTGCCCGGCGACGCGCTCAAGGCAGTCAACGTTTACGTGATCGAGGATGGCGACGGGCTCGTTCTCATCGATTCGGGGCAGTTTCTCGCCGAGGCGCGGGTCAAGCTCGAAGCCGCCCTGGCATCGTTGGGGGCCGGCTTAGGCGACGTCCGCGACTTTCTGGTCACCCACATCCACAGGGATCACTACACCCAGGCCATCGCCTTGCGCAGGGAGTTCGGAACCCGGGTGAGCCTCGGCGTGGGGGAGGCCGTTTCCATAGCCGCGGTGCAGAGCCCGGCAACCCCCTCAATGTCCAGGCACGTCACCGCACTGGAGCGCTATGGCGCCCAGCCCCTGATCGACCTCTTGCGCCGGTCGGAGCAGGGTGACGGCGACGGGCTCCGAGGCCTTTTCGAGCCCCCTGACGCCTATCTGGAGGACCAATCCGAGGTCGAGTTGGCCACCAGGGCGCTGCGAGTGGTCTCCACTCCCGGGCATACACGCGGCCACGTGGTCTTCGTTGACGAGGAGCAGAACTTGCTGTTCGCCGGCGACCACGTCCTTCCGCACATCACTCCGTCGATCGCCTTCGAACCCGCCCCTCCCGAAAATCCTCTGGGCAAGTACTTGGCTTCGCTCTCGCTGATGCGCGGTCTTCCGGACGCGCGGCTCCTGCCCGCCCATGGGCCCGTCTCGCCGAGCGTGCATGCGCGTGTGGACGAGCTGGTCCTTCACCACGAACGCCGCCTGGACGACACGCTCCGCGCGGTGGCCGAAGGGCGCCGGAGCCCCTACGACGCCGCTCAGGGTTTGCTGTGGACTCGGCGGGAGAAGCACTTCTCGACGCTCGACCCCTTCAACCAGATGCTCGCGGTGCTCGAGACCAAGGTGCACCTCGATCTCCTGGTGGCCCAAGGTCGGCTGGATGTGATCAGCCAGGCCGGGGTGCTGACGTACCGACAGCCCCCCGCAGCCTGAGTCGCGCCGGCCACCTTGGCCGAAAATGCCTATTGACGCTTTCCCCAGGAAGCAGCCGGTCTCCGGTCGCCGGCTCTTCGCCAATCTCTGCGGAAGTTCAGTTGCCGCGTGGGTAGCCGGGGGATCGCCTCGACGGCGTTTGTCTCAGACTTGATTCAGCGAGGCGTTGCGGGCGGCGTGGTCGGCGAAGCGCGGGCGCCTGGGCCGGTCGAAGTCCGGCGGCACAGTCGCCGGCCGTCCCGGGGCCGCCCGATGGGCGCTGCCAAGAAAGGAGCTGACCATGGCATCGAGCTCCGAGGTGGCATCTTCGAGGGTTCTGAGCAATTCCCGGTTGAGGGCGACTTTGGAGAGCGAGTCACGCGCCGCGCCGGCCACGCCAGCGACGTAACTGGAGGCGTTGGAGGAGTCGAGCGCCGCCCCCGACGCCATCCGCCCGTTTCCGGTGGTGGTGGCGGACTGCTCTTCGACGGCCGAAGCGATCGATGTCCGGAGGTTGTTGATCTCCGCCACGACGTCGGCGATCTTGGCAATGGCCGCGACCACCGCCCCGGTGTCTCTCTGGATGGCGGTGAGCTTGGCGGAGATGTGCTGGGTGGCCTCGGCGGTGTTGCGAGCCAGGTCCTTCACTTAGGAGGCCACAAGCGCGAACCCTTTGCCGGCCTCTCCGGCCCTGGCCGCCTCGATGGCGGCGTTGAGCGCCAGGAGGTTGGTCTGTCCCGCGATGTCGTTGATCGTCTGGAGGACGTTTCCCACCTCCTGAGACGAGTCGCCAAGCCTTTCGACGGTGCCGGAGACAAAGGCCGCCAATTCGACCGCGGCACCTGCCACGCTCGTAGCGGCGCGGCCCCGTCTCACGCGATTCGGATGGCGCGCTCCGTCTTCAGGACCAGGAGCAGGCCGTCGTCCAGCTTGTGCACCCCGGTCATCAGGTCCCTGACCACGCCGGAGACGGTGGGAGGGATGTCCTCGAATCCATCGGGGTCGACCTCGATCACATCGCCGATCTCGTCCACGAGCAGGCTTATCGGGTCTTCCCTGGTGCGAACTATGACACTCATGGGAAGCCGGCCATCGGTGCGCTCCGGCATGCCCAGCTGGCGGCGCATGTCGACTGCGGTAACGATCTGCCCCCTCAGGTTGATAAGCCCGCGCACCACGGGGGGTGCCAAGGGGACGTGGGTGATCTCCTGATAGCGCAGGACTTCCTGAACGTCCCGCACGTCGATTCCGAAGAGCAGGTCACCGACTTTGAAGCTGCAGTACTTGCTACCCTCAACCAAGGTCTTCACTGTGCCCCCTCCAACGCGAATTCGTCCTCGAAAATGGATTGGTCGAAGTTCTCCACCAGCTCGGAGACGTCAAGAATGCTGGTCACCTTGGAGTCGACCACTGCGGTGCCGACCACGCCAAGCCTCTCGGATATCGGCTGGAGCCTGACGGCCTGACTGACGATGTCGACGATCTCGTCCACGATGAGGCCCACCCTGCGGTTGCCGGCGCGGGCAACCACCATCGGCACGTTGGCCGATGCTGCGAGAGTGGCCGGAACGCCCATGAATTGCGCCAGGTCGATGAGGGGAAGGATCCGCCCTCGATATTGGACAACCTGCCGGCTCTCGGCCTGCTCCAGACGGGACGCCTCGAATTCCTCGAGCCTGGCGACCTGCGCAAGTGGAACCGCCAATTGGCGGTCTTCGCCTACGCGGACTATCAGGAGCGAGGAGACGCTTGAGCCGTCTTCGGCAGCGTCGGCAGTCGCCTCCGCAGCCGCTCGGTCCGAGTTCTCGGTGACGACGTTCGCGCGCCGTGCGAGTCCGATGACGTCGAGGATCAGGGCCACGCGGCCGTCGCCCATGATCGTCGCTCCCGCCAGATGGCGTATGTTCTGCAATTGGCGGCCGAGCGGCTTCACGACGATTTCCTCTGTGTCGTTCACGTCCGAGACGACCAGCCCGAATTGGCGGTCGTCGGCCTGCAGGACGACGATGTTGAACGAGCGCCGATCGTCCGGATCGAGGAAGTGGGAGGTCTCGACTCCAAGTTCGGCGCCCAGGTCCACCAGGGGAAGAAGCTTGCCTCGCAGGCGGTAAGTGGGCGTCCCGGAGATGGTCTCCACGGCGCCCCTCCTCTCGCTCGCATTGAGTCGAACCAGCTCCAACAGGTTGACCTGGGGAATGGCGTAGCGGTCACCGCCGGAGGTGACAATAAGGGCGGGAACGATCGCCAGCGTGAGGGGGATCTTGATCTTGAAGGCGGTTCCTTCTCCCGGAGCGGTGGAGAGATCTATGGTCCCGCCGATCTTCTCGATGTTGGTCTTGACGACGTCCATGCCCACGCCGCGCCCCGAGACATTGGTGACTTTCTCGGCTGTGGAGAATCCCGGCAGGAAGATGAGCGAGAGCAGCTCGCGGTCGCTCATCTTTGCGGCGGCCTCGTTGTTGACCAAGCCCTTGTCCAGGGCCTTGTCCAAGACCTTCTGGGCGTCTATTCCCGCGCCGTCGTCCTGGATCTCGATGTTTACCTGCCCGCCTTCGTGGAAGGCACGGATCAGTAGGCGCCCCTCCTCGCTCTTCCCGGCGGCCAGCCTCTCCTCGGGCGTCTCGATGCCGTGGTCGACCGAGTTGCGCACCAGGTGGGTGAGGGGGTCCTTGATCGCCTCGATGATCGTCTTGTCGAGCTCGGTCTCGCGGCCGTCGGTCTCGAGGCGCACCTTCTTGCCGCAGGCCTGGGCAAGGTCGCGCACCACGCGAGGGAACTTCGAAAGCACGTTGCCGATCGGCTGCATGCGGGTCTTCATTATTCCGGCCTGAAGGTCAGTGGTGATCAGGTTGAGCCGCTGGGAGGTGGCGACGATAGCCGGGTCGTTGACCGATTCGGTGTACTGGATGATCTGGTTGCGCGCGAGCACCAGCTCCCCGACGAGATTCATCAGCGCGTCCAGCAGCTTCACATCGACCCTTATGTTCAGGTCTGCGGACGGGGCCTTGGCATCCCCGGCCAAGTGCTCCTCCTCCGGGGAGTCAGCCCCCGGATGCGCCTGATCCGTCATCTCGGCGGGCGGGGGCACATTCCTCGCAGGTTCGGGATGGGCGGCATCTTCAATGCCGCCTCGCTCGGGCGTGGTCGCGTCCTTGGCGGCGGGCGTGGCCGGAACGTCGGCCGGGGACGCATCATCGGCGTCGGCGATGGCCAGGGCGCGCAGGGTGGCGATGATTTCGCTGTAGTCGCGGTCGCCCTCGGCGCCGGTCGTCTCGAGGAGCGTCAGCACCTCGCGCATGGCGTCGGTTGTGGCGAGCAGCGCGTTTGCGACCGGGTTGGAGTAGGTGATCTCGTTTTCGCGAAGCAGGGAAAGCAGGTTTTCGGCTGCATGCGCGACCGCCTCCAACTTGGGATAACCGAGGAAGCCGCACGTCCCCTTGATGGTGTGCATTGCCCTGAAGATCGAGCTGAGCAGTGCTGGGTCGCCGGGCGATCTCTCCAGTTCGACCAGGTCGGTTGCGACCTGGTCGAGGTTCTCGCTGCTCTCGATCACGAATTCTTGGACGATCTCGTCTTCCATGTCCGGCTCCTCCGTATCGGCCGCCGTCCCAATCAGCGGGCTCCTCGGGCCAGCGGTGGCGACGCTTGCGCCGCGGCGCTAGGTCTCTATCGGCGCACCGGTATGCGACTTGAGAGGATTGGCCATCTCGGACGAGCGGGCCGGCGCCTTGGGTCCTCAACGTCCGCAGGGGCATGTCGGCTGCCGAAGGAGTTCACATCGGTTGAGGACGGCTTCTGCGCTCGGGACGTCCGCGCCAGAGAAGCCAAGCGGTGCGCCAAGCGTCCAGGTGCAGTTCCCGTGAGCGGGTTTGGCGCCGGGGATCGCGGTCTCAGCAGCCTCCGGGAGGGCCAGGCGTTCCGGCCCCGGTTGCGGGGCTGTCGACGATCCCGATCCGCACGGCACGTGTCTCCGCGCCGAGGTGCACCACGTACCATTGGCCGCGGTAGGAGATCAGCGATGCGATCCCGATCGAGTGCAGGGTGCCGCCCACCGTGTAGAGGAGTCGGGAGCCGGGGACGTTCCAGTAACCCTCCTTGTTGTAGCAGGCTCCCGGGCTGATCCAATGGATGTTGGCCGTCGGTACCTGCACGCCCACGAACGTGGCGGAGGAGCCCTGCGAGGCGATCAGAGCGTGTGCCGCCTCGATGTCCAGCGCGAACTCGAAGAGCAGGCGATGGGCATAGTCGTAGCCGTTGTCGGTCAGGTTCTTGATGGCGAGGTAGGAATCGAGCGTCAGATAGGAGTTCAATGCGATGCCGATGGAGTCGTAGGCGATGCCATCGAAGAGGTCGCGCATCCGCGCCTGGAAGGACGGGTCGGAGGTGCTGGGGAGCGCGGCGGTCTGAGGGGCAAGACCGGGGTCGGGGAGCGACGTCGTGGTGGTCGTAGGCAAAGTCGTGGCCGGCCGAGTGGTGGTGGGCTTCACCGCGTTGACACGCGTGGTGCTGGGACTCGATTGGTTCGACTGGGTGCCGCAGCCGGCCGCCGCCGCCCCTAGCACCAAGGCCCCGGCGAGCATCGCCGCATGCCCCATCGATCGCAGTCGCAAGACGGCCAAAGGGTCCTCCGTTCCACTTCCCCGAGCTGAACACGGCGCGGCCGACCATATTACTTTGGAGTGGACCTCCGGCCCAGGGCGGGATGTCAGGCTGCTCTCAGGTGCATGCCGTAGGCTCTCATTCTTATGGGTGCGTCGACACCGAATCCCCCCGCCGGCCGGCGCGCGGGTGCCGTCCTCCTGGCGGGGATGGCCATTGCGGCCCTGGTTCTCGCCGCCTGCGGAAGCTCGGGCGGCTCCCCAGCGGCCTCGTCAACCTCCGCGCCCCGAGGATCTTCCACCACCGCCACGACGGGCGCCGCCTCGACGCAGCTCTCCACCACTACGACTGCCGCGCCCCGCTACGCGCATCCGCATGTCTTCGTGATCGTGATGGAGAATCTCGGCTATTCGGCGGCCATGGCCACCCCTGCCGACGCGGCACTGGCGTCGCGCTACGCCTCCACCACCGACTATTACGCGACCTCCCACCCGTCCCTGCCCAACTACATCTCCTTGCTGGCGGGCTCCACCCTCGGCATAACCACCGACTGCGTCAGCTGCTTCGTAGATGCTCCCAATCTGCCCACCGAGCTGTCTGCGGCCGGGGTGAGCTGGGCGGCGTACATGGAGGCGATCCCTGGTCCGTGCTACCTCTCGCCTTATGCGCCCTCCGGCCTCTATGCGGGCAAGCACGACCCGTTCGTGTACTTCGACAACATTCGTTCCACGCCGGCCCTCTGCAACCAGATCCAACCGCTTCCAAATCTGAGCCCGCTTCTCTCCGGTCCGGCCGGCGCGGTGCCGGACTTCGTGTGGATCACCCCGAACATCTGCAATGACGGGCACAATTGCTCGCCGGAGGCGGCGGGGCAGTGGTTGACCGCGATGGTCGCACAGATCACCGCGAGTGCCGCGTGGCGGGCCGGAGGTGCCCTCTACGTGACATGGGACGAGGGGAACGGGGGAGACTACTCCGGGCTCTCCGGCTCGAGCGTTTCGTCCACCGGAGGAGGTGGCCACGTGCTAACCCTGGTGATCGAGCCCGGCCTGGCGCCCGGCACCCGAATTACGGATCTCCTCGACCATTATTCGCTCCTGAAGACTATCGAGGAGAATTTCCACGTGGGGCTGCTTGGGGCTTCCGCCGCACCCGGCCTGGCGACGCTTCCCTAGGGGCGCTCGGCCGGAGCTGCAATTGCCAGGTGCGCCTGGCTCGCGCCACGCAAAGCGGCGTCATCGCCGAGTGCCGCCTGGCGGAGCTCCACGGTGAAATACTCCGGTGTCAGCTCACCGAGACGGGCTCCGATCAGCTCGGTGACGCCGCCGCCCAGAATCACTCCGCCTCCGACAACCAGGAGTTCGACCGAGAAAAGCTGCACCATGTTCACCAGCGCCACAGCGGCGCAATTTGCGAATGCG
>JAKAEN010000119.1 GCA_021818355.1 Actinomycetes bacterium
AGACGCTGTTCATCGACGCCCGCAAGCTCGGCTCGATGGTGGACCGCACCCACCGCGAGATGACGGACGCCGACATCGCCAAGGTCGCCGGCACCTACCACGCCTGGCGTGGAGACGAGGGTGCAGGTGACTACGCCGACGTGCCCGGCTTCTGCAAGGCCGCCAAGCTCGAGGAGATCCGCACCCACGGTCACGTGCTCACGCCCGGCCGCTACGTCGGTGCGGAGGCGGCCGAGGACGACGGCGAGCCGTTCGAGGAGAAGATGAAGCGGCTCGCGGCACAGCTCGAAGCGCAGTTAGCTGAGGGAGCCAAACTCGACGACAAGATCCGGAAGAATCTGACCTACCTCGGTTTTCTTAGCAGTGATACAGAGGATTAACGGCATGCGCGGATCCCCCCTGTGCGATGAATCTTGCGCCCGGCCGGATCGCCCTCGGCTTCGCTTGCGGCTGCACCGAAAGCGTGGTATATGTTCACGTAGCATACCCGTCGGGCCTCTACCGCAAGGCACGCTCACTTCGGCGGGTTTTTTTGTTGGCCGGAAGGCGCGGCCGTGATCTACGCCAAACCCGCTCTCACCCTGGAACAACAGGCCGACCTTCTCATCCAACGAGGCATGACCGGCGATCGCGGGGTGATCATCGAACACCTCAAGACGGTGAACTACTACCGCTTGAGTGGGTACTGGTATCCGTTCCGTGATCTTCCCGGCGAGACCTTCAGGCCAGGCACCGCATTCGATGTGGTATGGGACCGCTACGCATTCGACCGCCAACTGCGTCTCTTGGTCATGGACGGCATCGAACGCATCGAGGTCGCCGTCCGTACCCAACTGGCCTACCACCACTCACATCACTGCGGGAATCCCTTCGCGTACGCAGATGACCCGACCGCGCTGCCGTCCCTGGCGGCCGACCAACGCGACCGGCTTCTGGCGGAGATTAGCGAGCAAACACGGAACAGCAGGGAAACGTTTGTCCAGCACTTCCGCGCCAAGTACGGGCAGGATCATGATTTCATGCCCATCTGGATGGCCAGCGAGATCATGACCTTCGGATCCCTCCTAACGTTCTACCGGGGAGTGGCCGGGGGCGTGCGGCAATCGGTAGCAAGGTTGTTCGGAGTCCACGACACCGTTCTCGACTCGTGGCTGCTCACCCTGAACACGATCAGGAACATCTGTGCGCACCATGCAAGACTGTGGAACCGCCAACTCGGCGTCAGACCCAAGATCCCCGGGAAAGACACCCGGTGGCATGCACCAGTCGAGGTCACCAACGAACGCGTGTTCGGGATCCTGACCATCATCCGCTATTGTCTGACACGAATCGCACCGCAGAGCCGCTGGCCCGACCGCCTGCGCGCCCTTCAGGCCGAGCATCCGCGGATTCCCAGAAAAGCCATGGGGTTTCCAGAGAATTGGGAGACTTGCGCGATCTGGAAGGCCTACCGATGAGGTGCAGGCCCGACTCCGCGCCACGAAGACTCACCGCGATACTGCGCGAGCAGCAGGCCGAGGCCGCCAGGCTCGATGCCGCCATCGCCAACCTGAAGGAGCTTGGGTATGGCGGGTAAGCGGGTGATCATCCCCAGTGAGCGCATCGAGGGACACATCTTCCTCATCCGTGGCGAGAAGGTCATGCTCAGCACGCACCTCGCGCAGCTCTACGACGTCGAGCCCCGCGCGTTGGTGCAGGCTGTCAAGCGCAACCTCGAGCGGTTCCCCGAGGACTTCATGTTTCAACTGAGCGCGAAGGAGTTTGCCGACTTGAAATCACAGATTGTGACTTCAAGTTGGGGCGGCGCCCGCCGTGCGGCCCCGTATGCCTTCACGGAGCAGGGCGTCGCCATGCTCTCCAGCGTCCTCCGCAGCGAGCGCGCCGTCATGGTGAACATCGAGATCATGCGCGCCTTCGTGCGGCTGCGCCGGATGCTGGCCACCAACGCCGAGCTGGCCCGCAAGCTCGCGCTGCTGGAGCGCAGGTACGACGCCCAGTTCAAGGTGGTTTTCGACGCCATCCGCGAGCTGATGACCCCGCCCGAACCGAAGAGGAAGCGCCCAATCGGCTTCTTGCCAGAGAAGGTGTGACGATGCGGCGGCTCCCCGCGACGCCGCACGAGCAGCGGACCGAGGCCGCAAAGGTCGGCGCCGCCATCGCCGCCAACCTGAAGGAGCTTGGGTATGGCGGGTGAGCGAGCCTACACCGCCCTTGGCGACCTGATCGAGGTGAAACACGGCTGGCCCTTCAAGAGTGCCCTGTGCTTTGAGGAACTGACCGGTCGGCCAATTGTCATCAATATCGGCAATTTCCGCTACACGGGTGGCTTCCGCTTCGGGAGCACGACCGTCCGGGAATACCGAGGCGACTATCCGCATGACTACGAGTTATCCCCGGGTGAGATCCTACTCGTAATGACATGTCAGACCGCCGGTGGGGAGATTCTAGGGATTCCTGCGCGCGTGCCAGACGACGGCAGGACTTACCTACACAACCAGCGCCTTGGCCGAGTAGTGGTCAGGGACCCGGGTCGAGTCGATCAAGACTACCTCTATTGGCTATTCCTGTCGCCATCCTTCAATCGAGAGCTCTATCTCTCAGCCTCCGGTACAAAGATCCTCCATACGGCTCCCACGAGAATCGAGGCCGTGCGAGTCTCGCTCCCTTGTCTCGGCGAGCAACGTGCCATCGCCCACATCCTCGGCACACTGGACGACAAGATCGAGCTGAACCGGCGGGTGAGCCAGACGCTGGAAGCGATGGCGCGGGCGCTCTTCAAGTCGTGGTTCGTGGACTTCGACCCCGTCCGCGCCAAGGCCGAAGGCCGCGACCCCGGCCTGCCCAGGCACCTCGCCGACCTCATCCCGAGTTCCTTCGAAGACTCCCAACTTGGGCCGATCCCAGCGGGGTGGGGCACTGGATCGATCCTCGAGCGCGCAACACTCCTCAGCGGTGGGACGCCCAAGACTGACCGCGCGAGCTATTGGGGCGGCGATATTCCGTGGGTCAGCGCCAAGGATGTCTCGCAGTGTGGCGAAGTCTTCCTCACTGGGGCAGAGCGGACCATCACGACCCTTGGGGTCGAGGAAAGCGCAACGCAGGTGATGCCCCCTCTAAGCACCGTGGTTGTTGCCCGCGGGGCCACAACAGGCCGTATGGCGCTGCTTGGCCGAGAAATGGCGATGAATCAAACCTGCTACGCCCTCGTCAGCACGACCGGGACCCCATTCGCCCTGCACTGCCAGCTACGCCAGGGGATCCATGAGCTAGTGCACGCAGGGCACGGCTCCGTATTCAACACGATCACGACCAGCACCTTCAACAGTGGGCGCTTTGTGCTGCCCCCAGGTAGCCTGCACGCGGAGCTTGAAAGGCTGGTTTCTCCCTTGTTCGGTCGAATTCTCGCTGCGTCCGAGGAAGCCCGGGCCCTCGCCTCGGTCCGCGACACACTCTTGCCAAGGCTGATCTCAGGCGAGGTTCGAGTGGAGCAGGCAGAACATGCAATAGGGATCGTTTGATGGATCATCTTCGGCGATTGGGCAACTCTATCTCAATCCCGATCCCGCCGGACGAGAACGGCTTCACGGGGCGCGAATGCCCAAACTCCGACTGCGAGGGCTATTTCAAGATCGACTTCGGTACGGTCTTCAAAGGGAAGGGACTCCCGTGTCACGGCCCCTACTGTGGTCACACCGCTGGGCACGATAGATTCATGACCAAGGCGCAAGTGTAGTACTTCAAGTCGGTCGCACTGAGACGCGTGACCGATGCGTTCTACGAGGATCTCAAGAAGCTCGAGTTCGACCATAGGCCAAGCGGCGGGCTTGGAATCGGCATGTCGATGAAGGTCAAGCGTGATGGCCCAACGCCTATCCACTACTACCGGGAGAAACGGTTGGAGACGGAAGTAGTTTGCAGCAGTTGCACGCTTCGGTATTCGGTTTACGGTGTCTTCGCCTTCTGTCCGGACTGTGGCCAGCACAACTCCCTGCAGATTCTTGCGAAGAATCTCGACATGGTCGAGAAGATGGTGGACCTAGCGGCGGGCATAGAAAGGGAGCTTCGCGACAAGGTCACCGAAAACGCCCTTGAGAACTGTGTGTCGGCGTTCGACGGGTTCGGGCGCGAGTTGTGTCGCCTCTACGCGAGGAAGGCACGGAGCGGCACCAAGCCGGAGGAGGTCAGCTTCCAGAATCTGGACGTTGCGAGGACCCGCCTGCTGGCTCTCTTCGGGGTAGACCTCTCCGCTAAGGTGAGCGTGGACGATTG
Source organism: Actinomycetes bacterium (assembly GCA_021818355.1). Taxonomy (GTDB): domain Bacteria; phylum Actinomycetota; class Acidimicrobiia; order Acidimicrobiales; family Acidimicrobiaceae; genus Acidithrix. The sequence continues at coordinate 4,270 of JAKAEN010000119.1, forward strand.
GCGTGGTGCTACCAAGAGCTTCCAGAAGCGGCACCTTGTCGCGCACAAGCTAGGTGTGGTGGACAGAAGCTACCTCGCGAAGACCGGCGATAGCGGGGCCGTCCTGGGGCGGAAGATCCTGATTGGTGCTGACGAGGTGAAGAGACTCGCGAAACCCATCAGGACGCTTGCCTCAGGCATGTTGGCGAACCTCCAAGAGCTGGGCGAGAGCGAATGACTAAGACAGGCCAGGCAGCACCCAAGATCCCGCGCGAGGTGTTGGCGTCGGAGCACGGTATCTGCGAGCGACAGCCACTCAGGTATGAACGCCCGGCAAGCCCTGTAGGCAGCGGCTTTCGGGCAGGAACCTTTGATCGGGTGGTTGAGGAATTGCGGGCATGAGGGGCCTCTGGACGTCTCTACGTCTGCACCCGATCGGTTGCGTGGCACACGCATTTGTCGCCTTTAGCGTTGCGTGGACGGCAACAGACGCACTCAGCCACTTCTTCGGGTGGGCGGCATTGAACAGCCCGAAGTGGTTCGGCGCGATCATCCTCTGTAGCGTTATCTACGGGACCTATCGCATGTGGAGGCCGGCTCAAATCGTGATCACCGCGCCGCTCAGCAATGTCTCCATTGAGGTCGTTTTCGGGGACATCTTCGCTCAAGAGGGTGTGGCTGCCATTCCCGTCAATGAGTTCTTCGACAGCGAGATCGGCCTTCCAGTGTCGAAGAAGAGCCTCCACGGGATGTTCCTGCAACGTTGCTTTGCTGGGCATGGTGAGGCGTTCGATAGGCAGGTTGCTGACAAGTTGGGAAACATCCACCCAGAGGTTGTGTCACGTCGGGAGGGGAAAGGGGAGCGATTCCCAATTGGAACGAGCGCAGCTCTCGAGGTCGGTCGGCGACGTTACCTGCTGTTTGCCTTCACACGTACGGACACGGGCACATGCAAGGCCAGCGCCGACGTGCCGCAGATGTTCGCGGCCCTCGCCGGTCTTTGGCGGACTGCGCGCACTGAGCTGGGGGGCGATGTTCTGAATGTTCCTCTCGTTGGGAGTGGTCTTTCGGGCGTCGGCTTGCCTACGCGAGACCTCTTGAACATGATCATTCTCTCGTTTCTCGACGAAACGAGGAGGCAAATCGTGGTTCACCAGTTGAGGGTGGTTCTCGGGTGGGATCGGCTCCCTGGGGTGGATCTTCGCGAGGTGAAGAGATACTGGGAGGCGAAGTGATGGCATACCGCAACGGGACATACGTCGCGTTCCACGCCGAAGGCACAAGCGTGCCTGGCCAGTCCGATATGGACTACTACAACCTCATGAGGGCGTGGTCGGCCAAACCTGACGATGACTTCACCATGATCAACAGCCACGACAAATCGTCGGCGGTCCGCGACGCTAGTAAGCGGGCGACGCTAAGAGCGTCGCTGCAAGAGCGCCTTCGGAACTCGAAGAACATGGTGTTGATTATTGGCGAGACCACACGGCTCGATACTGACTGGGTACCTTTTGAGATTGAGCAGGCGGTAGATGTCTACAAGATTCCTCTGATTGCGGCCTACACAGGTTACGAAACGATCATGGCTCCGGACGAGTTGCGGCCCCTGTGGCCGAGGGCGCTTGCGGATCGCATCGCACGCCAAGTGGCGAGAGTAATCCACGTTCCGTTCAAGAAGGAGCCACTCAAGACCGCAATCGGGCAGTTTCACCTCAACAATCTCCCGGATGGTGCGCTGACATACTACGTGCGAGAGGCCTACGTAAAGTGGGGCCTGGCGAGATAGAGTGAACTATGAGGTTTACGGAAGTCATCATTGATGGCGCCGCCCTGAACTGGCTGGTGAGTATTTGGTTTGGCGTCAAGCATGGCCCGGAGATTGCGCTGGGCGAGATGTTCGCTGAGCGAAGCGACCGGAGCTACTGCCGTGTTGTGCTGGAGCGGCGGCTGCGCGACGCGCTCCTCCGTTTGAATCACAAGGTGCCGACCGAGGCGCTGAGGGATACCTGTCGAAAGCTCATGTGCAACCACGCACTTTCGCTGGTCGAGCACAATCGCCAAGTGCATCGCATGCTGGTGGATGGCCCTGTCCGCCGAGGCGCTGGACGAAGCCTTCCGGGAGTCGATATGGGACTGAGGCGGGGACTGGTGAGCATATGAGATCCTCGCCCGAACCGCCCGGCGGCCAGGTTGTCGTCTATGAAGCTCCCGATGGTCAGGTGCGGGTGGATGTGCGGCTGGAGGGCGACACGGTCTGGCTGTCGCAGGCGCAGATGACCGAGCTGTTTGGGCGGGAGCGTTCGGTCGTGACCAAGCACATCCGAAACGTGTTCAAGGAGGGGGAGCTCGACGAGGAAAGCAATGTGCACTTTTTGCACCTTGCCGGGTCCGACAAGCCGGTCGGATTCTACAGCCTCGACGTCATCATCTCGGTCGGCTACCGGGTCAAGTCGCAGCGCGGCACTCAGTTCCGGATCTGGGCCACCAACACCCTCCGCGAACACCTGCGGCTTGGCTACACGCTCAACGAGCGCCGCCTGCGGGAGCGGGGCTTGACCGAGATCGAGCAGGCGGTCGGGCTGCTGGCGCGCACGCTCACGACGCATGCCCTCGTCACCGATGAGGGACGGGCCGTGCTGGATGTGGTGCAGCGCTACACCCGCTCGTGGCGCTTGCTGTTCGAGTACGACGAGCAACGACTGGCGGAGGCACCGAGGCACCCGGTGGCGCCGGCCGCGTCGCTCCCCGTCGATGACGCGCGGAAGGTCGCCGCCAGCCTACGCGACGACCTCATCGGCCGCGGTCAGGCAGGGGCGCTGTTCGGCCAGGAACGCGCCGATAGTCTGGCGGGCATCGTCGGCGCCATCGAGCAGACCTTCGACGGCAGGCCGCTCTACCCGAGCGCGCAGGTGCGTGCCGCGCACATCCTCTACTTCGCCATCAAGGACCATCCCTTCGCCGACGGCAACAAGCGCATCGGCACCCTGCTGTTCCTGGAGTACCTGCGACGCAGCGGGCTGCTGCTGCGCGCGGACGGCGCCCCTCGACTTGCGGACAACGCCATGGTGGCGCTCGCGCTGCTAATCGCCGAGAGCGATCCGGCGCAGAAGGACCTGATGATCCGGCTCGTGCTGAACCTCCTGGAGGACGACCCGGCATGAGCCCGCGCACGTTCACCGAATCGGTCGTCGAAGATGCCGCTCTGGCCTGGCTGGAGGAGCTTGGGTACGTCGTCAAACACGGCCCGGAGATCGCGCCCGGGGAGATCTTTGCCGAGCGCTCCGATCCGGCCTACCGCGACGTCGTGCTTGAACGCCGTCTGCGCGACGCGCTCGTTCGCCTCAACCCCGACCTCCCGGCAGAAGCCGTCGAGGATGCCTACCGCAAGCTGACGCGCACCGACGCGCCCTCGTTGATCGACCTCAACCGCACCGTGCACCGGATGCTCGTGGACGGCGTCACCGTCGAGTACCGCCGGCCCGACGGCTTGATCGCCGGGGCGCAGGCCAAGGTCATCGACTTCGACGACCCGGACAACAACGACTGGCTCGCGGTCAACCAGTTCACCGTCGCCGACGGCCAACACACGCGCCGGCCGGACGTGGTGCTGTTCGTCAACGGCCTGCCGCTCGCGGTCATCGAGCTGAAGAACCCCGCCGATGAGAACGCCACCGTGTGGAGCGCGTACCAGCAGCTCCAGACCTACCAGGCGCAGATCCCCGCGCTGTTCGCCTGCAACGCCGCGCTGGTGGCCTCCGACGGCGTCCAGGCCCGCATCGGCGCGCTGGGGGCCGGCAAGGAATGGTTCAAGCCGTGGCGCACGATCACGGGGCGTGAGGACGCCACACCCTCCGTCGCCGAGCTCGAGGTGATGCTGAAGGGTTTCTTCGATCGCGGGAAGTTCCTTGCCTTCGTGCGGCACTTCATCGTCTTCGAGGATTCCGGGGGCGGCACGCTCACCAAGAAGATGGCGGGCTACCACCAGTTCCACGCCGTCAACGTGGCGGTGGAGGAGACGCTGCGGGCCTCGGTGGTGAGCACGCATGAGGGAGGATCAGCCGAGCTGGAGGGTCGCTTCACGGCGACGCCCATGCCGGGCGGGCAGCGCGGCGACCGGCGCGTCGGCGTCGTCTGGCACACGCAGGGCTCGGGCAAGAGCCTGACGATGGCGTTCTACGCCGGCCGGATCATCCTGCACCCGGCGATGG
>JAKAEN010000120.1:0-795 GCA_021818355.1 Actinomycetes bacterium
GATCATCTCCTTCTCCTTTCTGCCCTCTCTGTCACGGGTGGGTGACTGGAAAGCGGGGCCCGTAGGCCCCGCCCGGAGGAGGAACGCGTGTGGGTGTCAGCTGTGCGGGCGACGAACCACGGTTGTTGGGCGGACCGTCCGTGGCACCTCCCTGCGTGTTGTCGTGGTCGTTGCTGCGTGCTGGCATAAGCCACCTCCTTTCGTGCGTTTCCCCCGCCGTCTTCTCCGTTTTGGAGCGGGAGCGAGTCAGCTCCGCGTGGGAACCGACCTGCGCGAAGCGGGCCCTTGCACGTGGGCCGGATCTATTGGGGAGGTGCGACAAGTTGAAAGCGGGGGCCGTCCGGCCCCCTGGTGGGAAGGGGGTGGTGTGCTACGGGTGGGAGAACCGCACCACCGTGTACGACCCTTCGATTGTCGTCCCGGCGTACTTGTAGTAGGTGAAACTCTCCCGGTTGTCGACCTTGACCAGCACGTCGCCGGTTGAGGTCCTGGTGATCTCGAGGCCCACATCGGCGCCGCGGGGATCGGCGAGCGAGACCGCGAGGCTCAACGCCTTCTGCACGGGCTCGTCGAAGCACGATCGCTCCGAGTAGTCCTCTTTCTCGAGGCACGCCCAGTTGAACCAGTCGTTCTGCGGGATTTCCTCGATCGACCGCCAGGGCAGCTCGGCGCCGCACTCGGGGCAGAGCAGCAGTTCGTCGGTCTCCTCGGGTGGCCGGAGCCGCTCGAGGTCCACTGCGGCTCCGCAGTTTGGGCACTGCCGGTCGAGGTCCTCCTTCGACGTGCCGTGCAGCC
>JAKAEN010000120.1:805-8454 GCA_021818355.1 Actinomycetes bacterium
AGCCACAGCTCGGTATGCTCGGTTTCATCGTCGTTGCACATGCGTCACCTCCTGGGGTTGGTCCCCTCCCGCCTTGCTTCTCCTGGATGGAGCCGGAGCGGGTCGGCTCCGCGTGGAAGCCGACCCGCCGGAAGCCCGGTCATTCGTCGCGGCCGGATGCGCTGGGTGTTGGGGTAATCGAGTGAACGTAAGGTGGCCGTCCGTCACCGGACGGCCTGCCGCCGCTAGGAGCTGGCGGTCTCGTCGGACTCCGTCTCCTCGGTGCTCTTGAGGTCCCGGATGTGGAGTGCTCCATTCACCGGGAACGCATTCAAGCGCACGTTGAGGGAGTCGTCGCGGTTGACGAAGGCGATCCCGATCTGAATCCAGAGATTCTTGCGCTCGGGATGCTCTTCGCTCTGCCGCTCGACGATGGTGTAGACCCCCTTGATGTGGGACATGGTGTCCACCTCCTTTCGTAGGGGTGCTTACTACGCAGGGGTGGTGAAGCGGTGTAGCTTAAATACTTTGTGGTGCCGCAGGAGCGAAAAGTTTAAGTAGGAGCGGTCACCACAGGGGAGTGGTGACAACAATGCCTCCGCCACCCTTTCATCCGGACTACGGCCTCTCCCCGCAGGCGCCCCTCGACATCACGCGTTACCTGACGCCGGGTGCCGGGAGCTACGGGATGCCGCCGGCACCGAACGATGACCCTCTCGATGAGCTCCTGCGGATGCGAAGCCAGGGACTCGAGGATCTGGTATGCCGCGTCGGCGACTTGATCGAGGCGCGGCAACAGGCCGGCAGGGAGTCCGCGGCCGCGATTTCCCGCGACCTCACGTACCTCGAGAACCTCATCATCGACCGCTACCGCCTCAACGAGCGTGCCACCGATGACCGGACCTACGTGAAGCTGCGGCTGGAGCAGCTCCGCCTGCACAGCGAGGCCCGGCAGGAGACCGTGAGCTGCTGGCGCGATACGGTCCTCTTGGCCAAGGAGCTTGGCGACCTCGTCAGGCGCGCGAATGAAGCCCAGCAGCGGGACAGGCTCCTGCAGGGTGAGATCCGATGATGCCCGACATCAAGGAGGCCCTCGAACGCCTCCGTCCTGCGCTCGGCGGTCGAGCCGACACGCTGTGGGCCCTGTACCTCTCCTCGGACAGAGAGGGTCGCGAGGAGCTGGAGCAGCACATCCGCCTCCTGGACCTCAAGCTCAACCGCACCGGGCCCAGCGCCGGGCCACCGCCGCTGCCTCCCCCCGATTCCGTCCTCCTGGACGGGTGGCTGCGGCTCGGCGAGGTGGTCTACCCGAGCCGGACACCCACACCGTTCGGCATCGAACCCGGTGAGCTGATCCAGCACATGGCGATCTTCGGCCGGTCCGGCGCCGGCAAGACCAATACGGTGCTCAGCCTCCTTCGAGGCCTGATGGAAAAGAGGCTCCCCTTCCTGATCTTCGACTGGAAGCGCAACTACCGCGACCTCCTGGCGGCGGGCTGGGTTGCGGAGGGCGAGGTGGCGGCCCTTACGGTGGGCCGCGACCTCGCGCCACTCCGCCTCAACCCACTGCGGCCGCCGCCAGGGACCGAGCCGCGGACGTGGCTCAAGAAGCTCATCGAGATCATCGCCCACGCCTATTTCCTCGGCGAGGGCGTCATGTACCTGCTCCAGGAGGCCATCGATACCTGTTACCGGCAAACCGGCGTCTACGACGGTGGGACCGTTTACCCGACCTTTCACGATGTCCACACCTATCTGCGGGCAAAGCGGGTGAACGGCCGGGAAGCAAACTGGATGGCCTCGACCCTGCGTGCCGTAGGGTCGCTGACCTACGGGCCGATGGGTGAGACGGTTTGCGCCCGGGAGTCCACGGACCTCGGAAGTCTGCTCAAGCGGAAGGTCATCCTCGAGCTCGACGCTCTCACGGATGCAGACAAGGTATTCGTCGTCGAGGCGATGCTCCTCTTCATTCATCACCTGCGGCTGGCGGACGGCGAGCGCGAGAAGCTCAAGCACGTGATCCTCGTCGAGGAGGCGCACCATGTATTCCTCAAGGCCAAGCAGGAAGCATCGGGCGGCGAGCCGATCACCGACGTCATCCTGCGGGAGATTCGCGAGCTGGGAGAGGCCGTGGTGCTCGTGGATCAGCACCCCTCGCAGATCGCCATCACCGCTCTCGGCAACACGTACTGCACGATCGCCATGAACCTCAAGCACCGTGCCGACGTCAACACGGTGGCCGACGCGTGCCTCCTGGAGCCCGAACAGAAGGAGCACCTTGGGCGGTTGCCGGTGGGGTATGCGGTGGTGAAGCTGCAGGACCGTTGGACGTCGCCGTTCATCGTTAGGTTCCCTCATGTGCGGATGGACAAGGGGAGCGTGTCGGATGCAAGACTGGCGGCTCTGCTGGGCGGGGCCGAGCCAGGAGCCGGGAACACGCGGTCTCAGGGCGCTCAAGTCGTGTCGGGAGGTGTTCCTGATGTTCCGGAGGTGCCTAAACCGGCTCCGGTGCACGTCGAGAACGTCGATGCGGCGGACCTGCTCCGGCTCCTCCGGGATGTCGCCCTGCACCCCGCGTGCGGGGTGACGGACCGCTACCACCGGTTGGAGCTGTCCCGGCGCCGGGGTACGGCGCTCAAGAAGCGCCTTGTCAGCGAGGGGATCGCTCGCGAGGTCGATGTCGCGCTACCGGGGGGCCGGGTGACGCTCCTGGAGCCCACCGTTGGAGGATGGGAGCATCTGGGCCAGGGTCTGCCATCGCGGCGTGAAGGCGGCGTCGTGCACCGGTTCTGGGTGGAGCGGATCGCTGTGGCCTTTCGCGCAAGGGGTTTTGTCGTCGAGACGGAGGTCGCAGCCGGCGAAGGAAGGTCGTTGGACATTGTCGCTCGCAAGGGTGGCGATGAGGTCGCGGTCGAGGTCGAGGTGAGCGGACGGCGTCTTGCAGACAGCGTGGAGAAGCTTGGAGTGCACGCGGCGGGTCGCAAGGTCCTGGCTTGTGCGTCCACGGAGGTGCTGACGCGAGCACGCACGCTCGTCGCGTCAAGAGGGAGTCCCGCGATCCAGGCACTGCACACGTGGGCGCTGGTAGCCGGTGCCAAGACAAACGCGCCTGATGCCGGTGACGCGAAGGAGACATCAGCCTCGTAGCCGTGGCTGTGGGAGCTGTGCGATCCTGCCCCGTGTGGAGATTCTTATCCGTGCGACCGCCATGCTCCTCACCGTTTCAGCGCGAGCAGGATTGCAAGGCGCTGTGGGACGGCAAGCGGAGGCCGGTCAGGGCCGTTCCACAGGGCCGGCAGCTTCCATAGCCAGGGAGTTAGCAGACAGGGGATCACGGTGGCCCGTCTATGAGGACTCGTCCAAGGTTCGCTGCCCGACCGCCGCCATGTGGGAGTCCCGGCTGAACTGCTGCCGCACGCGCCAGATCCGGACGAGGACCTCGACGTTCTCCTGCAGCCTTGGGACCGGGTTGAGCAGCGTCTCGCACGAGTTGACCAGTCCGACCAGGTGGCGGTCGGCGAGCGCGACCGCGTGCCGCGAGATCGTCCTCTCGGTCAGATTGAGGTAGGAAAGACGGCGCTGGGCGGTCCGGAGGGCGACCGGCGCCCGCTCCACGACGTAGATCTGCTCGAGGAGCAGGAAGTCCAGCGGTGTAAGAGCCTCAAGGAGATACTCCCAGTCAGCCTCGTCCATGCTGAAATCGTCCTGTTCGTCCATTTTGATCACCCTTCAGTCGGTGCGTCGCCCCGTGGGGCGCTCAAGTAGTCACCACTGTCGACCGCGTCCAGGAGATCGACCGCGGAATCGACGTCGTCCCGCCGGCGGAAATCCTCCAGGCGGTCGGCCATGGCCTTCGGGTCGTGCCGGACCTCACCGTTCTGGATGAGCAACTCCGGCACGCGGACGGGGCCGTCGATTGCCGCGTGGAAGACGCAACGGGGCGCCATCACGCTCGCCTTGAGGAGAAAGCGAATTACGAGTCGGAGGTCGCTGCGCAGGTCGGAGACCTCGCTCTGGCCTGCGAGAAGGCACTCGCTTCCGTAGAGCCCTCCCGGCACCCGAGCGGCGAGCTTGGCACGCACGAGATCCTCCCATCTCCATCCCCGGTCGACGAGCATCTCGACGTGCCGCTCCATCTCGGTCACGCTGAGCGACTCCGGCAGCGCACTGTCGGCGAAGAGCTGAGGCCACCGCGGCTCATAGGTGAAGCGGAGGAAGCCGAGCTGGCCCTTGTGGAAGTACTGACGGAGATTGGTGCGCTTCTGCAGAGCGTCGATGTCCGCCCACTCCTCCTCCGAGATGGCACTCTCGCCGTCGTCCTCGACCCAGTAGGTGATGGTCTGGCTCATGTGGCCACCTCGGCAAGCTCCCTGTGCCGCGCTGTCGGGTGAGCGGCGACTTTCGCGCGGACGTTCTCGGCGCGGCTGTCAAGAAACACCGCCGTGAACCAGAACCGCTGCTCGATGACCTTCATGCAGTCCCATACGGTGGAGACGGGGATCTTCGTCCTATGCGAGATCTGGGCCAGCGGCATTCTGGCGTTCTCTCGCAAGCAGGCGAGGATGCGCTCCATGCGTTCGCTCCGCTGCGCCGGCTTCTCCCACCACAGCCTCTTCTCGTCAGACCACGTCGTCCAATTTGGTTCACTCATGGGGCACCTCCGCTCCCGCACACGTCGCACCGGGAGCCATCCCGGCAGGTGGATGGCTCCCGGATATCACCTCACCTGCCTCCGGTGGGCTCTCGGGTCGGGCCTCCGCTCCGGCAGGAGCGGACGGCACCGGCAGTCGCGAAACGCTCGCACTAACGAGTTCGACGACAAGGGCCGGGGGCTCAAGCGCGGGCCGGGCCTCGAAGGTCACGCCAAGCGCGTACCAGTAGCGGAGGAACGTGATCATCCGCGAGACGGTGGACGGGTGAATGAGCGTCTCCTTGGCGATGTCGGAAACCCGCATCCGGGCATCCCTCTCCAGGCAGTCAAGCACTCGTTCGAGCCTCTCCCGGTTGGTCGCCGGTCTCTGCGTCCAGCGCGCCGCACCCTGGCCCTGCGTTTCCGTGTATGTCTCTTCCATGGGGACGCCTCCGCCCCAGGCGCATCGCTCGCCGGGAGCCGTCCTACGATGGAGACGGCTCCCGGGCCCAGGCGGGCCGTGCGGCCCTCTCAGTTCGGAGGTGGGTCGGCCAATTTGCTTCGTTCATGGGGCACCTCCGCTCCGGACCTCGTCGGGTCGGGAACCGTCTCCGGGGGGTGGATGGCTCCCGCTACCGGTCACGGCCTGAGGACTCGGCACCGAAGCGTGAGAATTGAGCTGTGCCGCCAGGTCGGCAAGGTGGGTGGCGGGCGTCTCGCCAAGGTTGAATAGGGCTTTGCACGCTCGGCAGCGGTAGATCTCGCGTCCCATCCCAGTGGAGGCGTCCCAGGCGAAGCCGACCTTTAGGGCGCGAAACTGTCGGCTGCTGTTGGGACACGCCGTACGATAGCCGTTGGGGTTGCCAGGGACGCCCGAGGTTTCATGCCGCCGGACCTTGCGCCGGTACCACCGCCCATTCTTCGAAAGGGTCCGCTTGGTCTTGCGCCACACCTGGTTGTGCTCGATCGTGCTCGCCAGCTCTGGATCCACCTGACGCGTTGAATGGCGCGACAGGCGCTGATCGAAGGGACCCAGGTACAGGCTCGAGCGATCCCGGAGAATGTCCTCCGGGGTCTCGTTGAACTCGTGGTCCGGTCCGTAGCGCAGCACCCCGGTGTGCTTCTCGATGAACCGGAAGAGGGCGACCATCTCCTCGAAGGTAAAGAAGACGTGCTCGCAGGTAGCGAGCTTGGTGGAGATGGTGCGTTGCCCGACGAAGAACTGCTCAAGCAGCCGAGGGTATGCGGCGAGCTCGCGGGCGAGAAGCTCATGGAGCTGTGTGTCGGTCAGGGTGTCGGTGACCAGCTGAAGGTACTCCCCCATCGTCAGCACCCCCGTTCGGGCTGGCCGTCGGCCGGGGTTGGCGTTGCCTGCAGGGGCGTGGGGGCGACGTCAATCGGAAGCACCATGAACCGGTAGTACAGGCGGATCACCCTGATTGCGTGAGAGACCGTCGACGGCGGGATGAGCGTTCGTCTGGCGATCGTGCGGACCTGCGCCCTGGCATCCTGCCTGAGGCAGGCCAGAACACGCTCGATGCGTTCCCTGTTGGTCGTTGGCTTCTCGGACCACGGTTCAGTTGCAACGGTCACCTGAGCTGCGCTGTCTCTGTCCATGGGATACCTCCGCCCCTGGCTCTTGCCCGGCCGGGAGCCGTCCCGGAAGGTTGATGGCTCCCGGCGAATCAGGCGGGGGTGTTGGAGCCCGTTCAGAATGTTGCCGGGCCGACATTCTGTGCAGGGCTCCTTTCTCAGATTGTCGCGGCGCAGTCGTCGCTCACGTTCTTGGGGACGCTGAAGGTGATCTCGCTCGGCGCGTCGAGGCGGTCGAACTGCCAGACGATGAGGGGGTCGTCCTGCACGACGTGGTAGTCGCCGTTGAGCTGCAGCTGCGCCGCTTTCTGCGCGAGGCATTTCGGGATCTCCAAAGGCACGCTGAGGCCGCCGAGCGTCTTGCTCGGGGTGAGGGTGAGGTGGAAGGTCGTCTGGTTCCCGTCGTACTCGCTGTTGAGCCCGATGGTGAGCGCCTCCTTCGTCGCGTTCCACGCGCCGAGCAGGTCCCCCGTCGCGTCGTACGTGACGTCGTTCACGATGAGGTTGACGTAGCTCGCATCGAGCGTGTGGTCCGCCGTGACGGTGAAGCGCTTCGTCGTCGCGAGCTGTGGGACGCTAAAACGCAGGACCGGGTCCTCCTGGAGGACGGCGTACGACGCGCCGCTCACGACAAGACCGCTCGCATGCGCAGCCACGACCTTGCCGATCGTGCTCGTCACCGTGACGTTCGCGACCGGCGCAGGACCGAGATTCGTCAGGGTGTAGGTGAGGACCGGTCCTTGGATCGTCACCGCGACCTGGACGAGCCCCGCCTGCGTGAGCGCCTCGGTGAGGTTCGCGACGCCCGCCGCGTCCTGCGCGAGCACATTCACCGCCTGGCACTGGCTCAGCGTGCAGTCGCCCGCGTACACGCACACCTCGCCCGCGCCGCACTGCGCGTTGCTGTCGCACACGACGTTGCACCCCGGGATGGGCGCGCACGCCCCCTGCACGCACTGCTGCGTCTCTGAGCACGCCCGCCCGCACCCGCCGCAATCAGTCCTGCTCGACAACGGGTCGACGCAGCGCGTCCCGCAGCTGATCGTCCCCGGCGCGTCATCGCAAGGCGCGCGCGCCCGGCACGCGACGCCGCTCGCCGTGGCCTCGCACGTCTGGTCGCTCCCGCACTGCACGAGCGTCGCGACGAGGCCGCAGCTCGCATCCACGCGCACCCCGTCATTCGCCCGGCACGCAAACGAGTACTCGCCCGTGCACGCCGGCGCCTCCTCCGCGCAGCTCGCCGTGCCCGCCTGCTCGACGCACGTCCGGTTCGCCCCGTCACTCGCGGGCAAGGCGCAGTCGTCCACGACGCCGCCCCACGCCCCGCACGAGTCCACGTACGTGACCGCGCTGCCATGGCACCGCTCGGCGACGTTCGCGGTGCAGACCTGCACGCAGCGATGCGCAGCCGTGCACGTCCCCGTCACGCTGCTGTTGTACGCGCACG
>JAKAEN010000121.1 GCA_021818355.1 Actinomycetes bacterium
ACCACGCTGCTGGTCGATCTCTTCAGGGAGTACAAGGAGCGCAACCCTTCCGATCTGGCGCTCGTGGTGGCGGGACCGATCTACATCGCCCCCAATCCGGCTCCCGACGTGCACGTGGTGGGGCCGGTGAGCGAGGCGGCCAAGGAGGAACTGCTCTCGGAGTGCTCCGCGCTGGTCTCCCCCTCGGCCTTCGAGTCCTTCGCCATCGTGCTGCTTGAGGCATGGGCCAAGCACAAGCCGGTGCTGGTGAACTCGGTCTGTGCGGCCACCAGCGAGCAGGTGCAGCGCTCGGGAGGCGGCCTGCGCTTCGACGGCTTCGAGACCTTCGAAGCGGCCTTGAACCTGCTGACCGGCGACGCGGCGGCTGCAGCGGCGCTGGGCGCCGCGGGCCGGCGATACGCCATGAGCCGCTACCACTGGCCGGACCTGATAGATCGCTACGTGGCCTTCGTGAGGCGGGTGATCGCCGCTGATGCGCCCCGGAGCCGCCTCAGCTGAGAGGCGCGAGCTTCACCGCGGTGCCGTAGGCGCAGATCTCGGTAACGTTGGCGAAGTCGGAGTTGTCGAAGCGCATCCCGACCACGGCGTCGGCCCCCATCTTCTGCGCCTCCTCGATCAGGCGTTGGATGGCCTCGCTGCGCGAGAAGGTCAGGTTCTTGGTCATGCCCTTCAGCTCGCCCCCGACGATGGCCTTGAACTGGGAACCGAGCTGGGAGCCCACGTTGCGCGAGCGGACGGTCAGCCCGAAGACCGGGCCGAGTGACTGGGTGATACGGAAGCCGCTGACTTCGAAGGTGGTGCTGACGTGCACGGTTCGCCTCCATCCGGGACAACTGAAGCCGACCCAACCTAGCACCGCTGTACCTTGGCGGCCCGGGTGACGGGGTGTTAGTTGGCGATGTGAGGCACCGAGTAGCTGTTGATGGAGAAATTGAGGGCCACCATCCCCGAGACCCGCGAAGGGTTCACCACCTGGAAGGCGGCGCGGTCCTCCAGCCAGGAAATGGGATTCCCGCCGCTGTCGAGCAGGGTGACCGCCACACCGTAGATGCCGTCCAATAGGGCCAGGTCTTCGAAGTTGATCTCCACCACCCCGTCGGAGTCGAGGTCGAAACCCTCGATCCCCATCTCCCGGGTGTTGGCCGCGAAGATGACCTCCTTCTGGGGGCTGAAGAGCTGGATGGCCACGCTGGTGCCCGGCTGGGGCGAGCGCGCATGGTACCCCACCTCGACCTTCAGGGGGTCGTGGGGGAAGATGTGATCGGGACGCTCCTCCGACGCGGAGACCGCCCGGATCGAGACCAGCTCCACGTTGGGGACCTTCTCGGCCTTGGGCTCCTCCACCTTGTCGGGATCGGAGATCCTCGCTCCACCCACCTGCGCACCGGCCTGAAGGCTCTCACGCAGCACGGCGATGGCCGATCCCGGATCACCCGCGCCCACCACTGAGCCGTGGTCCAGGACGTAGGCCTCCTCGCAGGTCGCCCTCACCAGCTCGGGAGAGTGGGAGACGAAGACGATGGTCCTCCCCTCCTTCTGGAAGAGCCGGATGCGCTCGATGCACTTGCGCTGGAAGTTCTCGTCCCCGACGGCGAGGACTTCGTCGACCAGCAGCACGTCGGGGTCGACGTTGACCGCCACGGCGAAGCCGAGCCGGGCGTACATTCCCGTCGAATAGTGCTTGACCTGATTGTCGATAAAGGCACCCAGCTCGGAAAACTCCACGATGTCGTCGAAGCGGGCCGCGATCTCCTTGACCGGTACACCCAGCAGCGTGGCGGAGAGGAAGATGTTGTCACGCCCGGAGAGCTCGGGGTGGAAGCCGGCGCCGACCTCCAGCATCGCCGAGACCCGGCCTTTCACCCTGATCTCTCCCTTGGTGGGCTGGATGATTCCCGCGATGCACTTGAGCAGCGTGGACTTGCCGGAGCCGTTGTGCCCGAGCAATCCGATGCTGGTGCCCTCCTCGACGTTGATGTTGATGTCCTTGAGGGCCCAGAACTCCTGGTAGGGAATCTTGCCCGCCTTGATGACGCGCTCCTTCAGAGAGGTGTACTTCTCCTGGTAGAGGCGGAATATCTTCGAGACGCCGTCGACCTCGATGGCGTTGGCCATGCTTAGAGCTCCTCCGCGAAGTTGCCTTCCATGCGGCCGAAGATGGCCAAGGCAATGACCAGGAGCACGCAGGAGACCACGAAGACGATGGCGAGTTGGGCCAGGTACCAGACCGGTGAGTTGCCGGGCAGGATCTTCATGACCGAGCCGGTGGCCAACACCGGGCTCACCTTGGCATAGAGGGCGCGCTGGAAGGTGAGCACGACGGCGGTGACCGGATTGAGGAGGTAGATCCAGCCGATGTGCCGATGGGCGAGCGGGACTGCGATCGTCTGGTAGGCGTAGACGACCGGCGTCCCCCAGAACCAGGCCATGAGCACGATCTCCAGCAGGTGCTGGGTGTCGCGGAAGTAGACGTTCACCGCGGAGAGGAAGACGGAGAAGGCCGCGGCCAGGAGGACCAGGTCGACGAGGGCGGGAACGATGAGGGGCAGATAGGTGAACGCCGGCAGGTCGCGGGCGATGATGAGCGCGATCACCAGCACGATCACCTGCAGGAAGAAGAAGACCAGCGACGAGCCCACCGAGGCAAGGGGAAGCACCTCGCGGGGGAAGGAGACCTTCTTGACGATGCCGGCGTTGGCAACCACCGACGTCGTCGCTCCGGAGAGCGCGGTGGAGAAGAAGTTCCAGATCACCAGGCCGCAGAGCAGGAAGATGGCGAACTGCGGGATGCCGTTCTTCAGCACCAGCTGGAAGACCACGTAGTAGACGATCAGCGTGAGCGCCGGATTCAGCATCGACCAGGCGAAGCCCAGGATGCTGTTCTTGTACTTGACGGAGAGCTCCTTGCGCACCAGGGAAAGCAGCAGGGCGCGATAGGTCCAGATGCGCAAGAGCCTCGTCCAGACCGAAACCTTGGACGATACGACCTGGAGCCGGTCACGGCTCACGCGCTGGGTCAGGGCTTCGCCGCCGTCTTCTTGTGCGCTCTGCCAATCAAGCAACTTGGGAGCTCCGGTGCTCTGCAATCGGGCGGGTGATGACCCGCGAGGGCCTACTTGGTCGAGATCTTGGCGGACGACGAACGGGTGATCACCTGGTCGATGAAGCCGTAATCCTTGGACTCCTCGGCGGTGAACCAACGGTCGCGCTCGGAGTCCCGCTGAACGGTCTCCACGCTCTGGCCCGTGTGCATGGCGATGCGCTCGGCGAGCATCTTCTTCAGGTAGCCGATCTGCTCGGCCTGGATGGCGATGTCCGCGGCCTGGCCCTGCATCTGCGCCGATGGCTGGTGCATCATGATGCGGGAGTGCGGAAGGGCGTAGCGCTTGCCGTGCGCGCCTGCGCACAGCAGGAACTGGCCCATCGAGGCGGCAAGGCCGACGCAGATCGTCGCCACGTCGCAGGTCACATACTGCATGGTGTCGTAGATGGCAAGGCCGTCGGTGACCGATCCGCCGGGGGAGTTGATGTAGAGGGCGATGTCGCGCTCGGGGTCCTCGGCCTCGAGAAGAAGGAGCTGAGCGCAGATGGAGTTGGCCATCGCCTGGTCGACGACGCTGCCCAGAAAGATGATGCGCTCCTTCAGCAGGCGCTGAAAGACGTCCGAACCCGACTCCAATCGGGTGGGGTCACCCGCCATGGAAAGGGTGCGATTAACCGTTTCGAGTCCGGGTACAAAATTGGCCATGACCACACGCTAATGGCTGCCCGCAAATAAGTATCCCGGGAGGATCAAACCAGCCCGGCCAACCCGGCGCCTCGCGCATCGCCGGCTCCCGAGGGCGCGCGGGAGCCGGTATTCTTGGAATACCCGGCACCCGATGGGCGCCGGTTACTGCGGGCGTGGCGAAATTGGTAGACGCGCTAGATTTAGGTTCTAGTGCCGAAAGGCGTGGGAGTTCGAGTCTCCCCGCCCGCACATAACGGTCCGGCCGGTAGCAGCCCGGCCCACCGCGACTCCACCGGCGCCGGCTTACTGCCAGGTGACCCGGACTCGCTCCCGCCAGAGATCGAGCAACGCCGCGTCGCCGAGCAATTCGGGCTCCTCGAGCGTGGGTCGGTTCCAGAGCAGCAGATAGAGGTCGGAGGCGCCGGCCCTGATCAGCAGGTCGCAGGCGTCCATGCCGCGCTCGGCGTGGACATCGTCCTTCGTGAGCTGCACGGTCCACCGCTCCGCGAGGCCCCGGGCCTCCAGTCCGATCGATGCGAGAGCCGCCCCTCCCTCCACCGGCCCCGCCGACCTGGCGAAGAAGGCAAGCAGCAGCTCGTCCACTCCGTCCACGGCCAGCCTCGGGTCCAGCGGGTGCGGAGGCCACCCGGCCGCCAACTCCGCATCGACACGATGGACGGCGGTCTCATGGGCCTGCCTGCGCGCCCACATCGCCAGCGGGCTGGGCGCAGGAAGGAATGTCCAGCAGTCCAGGTCGAGCGGCGCCAGGGTGAGCGCACGGACCAGGGCGGCATGGCCCTCCTCGGCACTACCCAGAAGCTCATCGTCGGGTGGCGCCCCGGAGAGGATCTCCGCCTCGTCCGGCTCGGGAACCATCGCCGTCAATCCTCCGGCCACATAGGCCGCCGCCCAGCGGTGCACGTAGTTGACGTGGGCCAAAAGCTCGCGGACACGCCATCCCGGACAGGTCGGCACATCGGCGTCGAGGCCCGCGCTGCGGGCGGCTTCGATCAGCCGGGTGCCGTCACGCTCAAGAGCTGAGATGTAACCGCCGACCTCCACGACTCATCTCTAGCAGGCCGCGGAGCCGTTGTCCGCGCGGCCACGGCGGCGGGATCTCCTCCGGGGCAGTGGTGAAGGTGCCATGCCACCCCGCGCGGAGTTGCTGCTAGAAGTAGATGATCGACTTCGCCCGCTCCGTCACCTGGTCCAGGTCCTCCGTCCAGGCGCCGGTGGATAGGTACTTCCAGCCCCCATCGGGCAGCAGGACGACCACGTTCCCCTCCTCGATCAGGCTCGCGCACTTTGCCGCCCCTGCCATCACCGCCCCGGAGGAGATCCCGGCGAAGATGCCCAGCTCGGTCAAGCGGCGGGTCCACTCGATCGAGTCCCGGGGGCCGACGACCGTCTTGCGGTCCAGCAGCTCGAAACCGTTGTTGTCGATGAAGACCGGGGGGATGTAGCCGTCATCCAAGTTGCGCAGCCCGTCCACCATCTCCCCGCTGGGCGGCTCGATCGCCCAGACCTGGACTTGGGGGTTGCGGTCCTTCAGGAACCGGCCCACTCCCATGAGCGTCCCGGAGGTGCCGAGCCCGCCGATGAAATGCGTCACGTCGGGAACGTCACGCCAGATCTCCGGGCCGGTCCCCTCATAGTGGGCCTTGGGATTGGCCGGATTCCCGTACTGATAGAGGAAGACCCACTCGGGATGCTCATCGGCTAGACGCCGGGCCATTCGGACCGCGCCGTTGGATCCCTCGCTCCCCGGCGACTCGATGATCTCGGCCCCCCACAGGGCCAGTAGCTGCTTGCGCTCTATGGAGACGTTGGAAGGCAGGACGATCTTGATGTGGTAGCCCTTCATTCGGCAGACCATGGCCAGACCGATGCCGGTGTTGCCGCTCGAGGGCTCGATCAGGGTCGCGCCCGGCGAGAGGAGACCCTCCTTCTCTGCCTGCTCGATCATGGAGAGGGCGACCCGGTCCTTGACCGAGCCACCCGGGTTCTGCCCTTCGAGCTTGGCGAAGATCCGCACGTGCGGATTCGGCGACAAAGCGCTCACCTCCACCATGGGCGTGTTGCCGATTATGTCGAGGACGCTCGAATACACGGTCATTGCCGCACCTCCTCTTGGACCGATGCCCGCCCGGGCCTCAGTCGGAGCCACCCGCCACAGCGGGGAGAATCGAGACGACGTCCCCTTCGGCGACCTTGGTGTCCAGCTTGCCCAAGTAGCGCACGTCGTCGTCGTTGAGGTAGATGTTCACGAAGCGATGCATGGCGCCGTCGCTTCCGATCACCTGGCCGGAGATGGCCGGATACTCCACGGCCAGGCTGCCGAGCAGTTCGCCGATCGTCTGGCCTTCGGCCTTGACCACCGACTGACCCCCGACCGCGGGTCGCAGAACCGTTGGTATGCGGATCTCGACGGGCATGGCACCTCCTAAACCCTACTAATCCGATAGGTTTTTATCCCTTTACAATTCAACCACATCCTCCTCGACTATCGTCCCCGCCTCGATGCGATAAGAGCGCACCACCGGGTGCCGGCGCTTCAAGGAGACGAGAACGTAGTGCCAGCCGGGGTCGGGGGCCTGGGCAACGTCGGTCTGGGAGGGATAGGCCTCGGAATGGGTGTGGGAGTGGTAGACGCCGATGATCTCGTGCCCGGCGGCCTCGGCGGCACGATCCGCTTTCAGGTGGTCCAGGGGGTTGAGGGTGTAGACGCGGGCGGATGCCGCGTCGTTGCGGGCGGGATAGACTTCCTTGGCCACCTCGGCATCGCCGCCGAGCAGCCCGCACGCTTCCAGCGGGTACTCGTCGAGCGCGTGCGAGATCATCCTGGTGACCAGTTCGCGAGAGATCTTGAGCACGCCCACGAGGCTAATTCCGCTCCGGAGGAAGGAACATGAAAAAGAAGGGCTCCCCCACCGACAAGGCCGGCACCGGGCGCAGGATGATCGCCCAGAACAAGCGTGCCCGCCACGAGTACGAGATACTCGAGGAGCTCGAGTGCGGCATCGAGCTGCACGGGGCCGAGGTGAAGTCGCTGCGGCTGGGACATGCCCAGATCCAGGACGCCTTCGCTCGCATCATCTCCGGTGAAATCTGGCTCTTCCAGATGAACATCGCCCGCTACGAGTTCGCCCGCGGCTTCGGCGAGACCGACCCTTTGCGGCCCCGCAAGCTCCTCGCGCACCGCGACGAGATCGACGAGCTGACCGGAAAGCTCCAGCAGAAGTCCCTCACCCTGGTCCCGCTGGCCCTCTACTTCAAGGAGGGGCGCGCAAAGGTGGTGCTCGGGCTGGCCCGCGGCAAGAAGCTCTACGACAAGCGCCGGGCGCTCGCCGAGCGCACCGCCGCCCGCGAGTCGGCCAGGGAGATGGCCGACGCCAGGCGCAACCGCCGCTAGTGCTCCTCAGGCGCTACAATGGAATATTCCAAGGCCATCCGGCATTGGATATAGCACGGGGGTGACAGGCTTCGACTTTGGTATTTGACGCATGGGAAGCGAGTCGTGGTCTCCGGATCCACGCTAAAGAGCCGGAAACAAAAATAAACGCCGAGCCTCAGCTCGCACTCGCAGCTTAATTAATTCTGCGACGTCCTTCCCGCCCAAGCTCTTAGGGCGGTCAAAGGGCGAAATCAAAGAGAGATAAGCCGGTGGCGGTCTCGGAACCGCCGGACGAAAACCTACGAGATAGGCAGAGGGCCAGACGCTAGCAGTAACCCGCTGAAGAAAATTTACGACTAGCTGCACTCGGAGAAGCCATGCGAAGGGGCCGAAGGACGCGGGTTCAATTCCCGCCACCTCCACCAAAAGGGGGGATTCCCGGTAAACGGGAATCCCCTTTTCGCTTCCTGGACCGCGGTTCCTGGTACGCACACCGGTTCGGCCCATGCACCCCGCGCAGAGGCGCTCGAGTTCCACGGTCTCGGCATAGGCTCGTCCCGCTGAGGGAGCGGAGCGGGCCCGGCAAGCGCCGGCTCCTTCACGCCGCGCCGGTATGCATCGATGCTTACCAGCCCAGCCGAGATCCAAACATGGGTCACCAGGTCGCAAACGAACGGACCACAACTGCCGTCAAATTCGGCAATGAGGCTGCCGCCTCAGGAGTTCTCGCCACTGAGCCCGTTAGAAACACGGCCGGGTTGACAAGCCGGAGAGCGGATGTGGGGCGTTTGCATCCATGCAGGATGGGTCACCTGTCGCACAAGAGTCCGAGGCGGAGACGGCCGAGGGCCGCGCCATCTTCTTCGCCCGCCCCTCGACCACCGGAGATCCCCGTTGGGAGGCTCTTTTGGCCAGGGTCGTCGAGCACCTGTTTCGCGAGGCGGGCCGGGAACCTCCGGCGTGGGTCTTAGGCGTCCGTGCGCTCGCTGCCGAATGGTACGTGGTCAGCATTCCCGGCAGGTACGACTGGACGGCTGAGAACGCTCCGGAACCGCTCGCGAGGGGAAAGGTGATGCTCGACCGGTACTCCCTGGAGTCGGTGTGAACAATAGAGGCGGACTTCGCGTGCAAAACGAGGTGCGTGCCCTCCTCGTGGAGCTGAGCAGGCGTTGCGTAGTGGTGGCTTAGGAAGCACTGTTTCCCTACATCTAGGGAAATGAGGTAAATTTGGGTCATGATGTCAAAGCGCGAAGTTGTTTGGCGCCACCTCTTGGTGGGCGCCCGGGAGGGGCGGCGCGCGTG
>JAKAEN010000122.1 GCA_021818355.1 Actinomycetes bacterium
ATTGACGGAGTGGATCTCGGTGGTGAGGGATTCGAGGCCGTCGGTGTCGATGATTATCCAGCGATAGCCCATCGAGTCGGTGCTCTCTCGCGGGGGATTGGTGGAGGACATCTGCGCGAGGATGGCCTTGAAGTCCTCCGAGGTGTTCTGGAAGGCGGCGCCGGAGGCCGGCTTGAAGCAGACCGCCGCGCTCCCGGTGGAGACCAGGTTGGCCGAGACCTCCAAGGTGATGCCCGCCGAGGGCATCGCGAACAGGTTGTCCAGGTTGGCCTTGGCGGGCGCGTTCCGTGCGAAGAGTATGTCCCTGAAACGTCCCAACTCTTGCTTCTCCCTCCCCGAGGCCCGGCCCGACTAGTTTGCCAGGTCCTGCTCGAGTTTGTCGAGCTGGGCGATCCTCTTCTCGAGGCTCGGGTGAGTCGAGAAGAGCCCGGTGATGGAGTCGCGGCTGATGGCCGGAGCGAAGAAGAAGGCATTGAAGGCTGAGGCCGAGCGCAGGTCTCGGGTGGGGATCCTGCCGATCTCGCCGGTGATCTTGATGAGTGCGGACTTGAGCACCGAGGGCCGCCCGATCAGAATCGCACCGGAGCGGTCGGCTGAGAGCTCGCGATAGCGCGACAGGGCCCTGGTGATAAGGAAGCTGATTGCGTAGACGATCACCGACACCAGAAGGATCACCATTCCCGCGGCCTGGGTATTGTTCCCGTTGCGGTCGCGTCCGCCACCACCGAAGCCACCGCCGAACCAGAGCTCCATGCGGGTAAGAAAGCCGGCGACAATGCCCAGGAAGGATGCGATGGTCATGACCAGGACGTCGCGGTGGGCGACGTGCGAGAGCTCGTGCGCCAGAACCGCCTCGACCTCTTGCTCGTCCAGACGGCGCAACAGACCGGTGGTCGCGCAAACCACGGAGTTCTTGGGGTTGCGGCCGGTCGCGAAGGCATTGGGAATGTCGAGTTCGGAGATGGCCACCTTGGGCTTGGGCATGTCCGCCATCGCGCAGAGGCGGTCAACAATGCCGTGCAGCTGAGCGGCCTGCGGGCCGTCCTCGCGCTGCACGATGCGCCCGCGCATCGAGGCGAGGGCGATCTTGTCCGAGTAGAAGTACTGGACGAATAGGATCACGGCCGCGATGACGATGACCAGCGACATGCTTAGGCGCAAGGCGAGCAGCACGCCAATGAAGAGAACGTAGACCAGGCCGAGCAGGAAGACGGTGAGACCCATCCTCGCGGTCAGCCCGCGGTCCTTTGGGAAACGAGTTTTTGCCACAGATCCATTCTTAGCCGAATTCCCTTGAAATACTTATCAGACCCTCTGTGATCTGGCTGTGAGTGCCCAGGTCGAGGCGGGAAAAGCCGGCCCGGGGTCGCGGCGCCGGGACGGCGGGAGGTTATCG
This sequence comes from Actinomycetes bacterium, assembly GCA_021818355.1. Taxonomy (GTDB): domain Bacteria; phylum Actinomycetota; class Acidimicrobiia; order Acidimicrobiales; family Acidimicrobiaceae; genus Acidithrix. The sequence continues at coordinate 1,397 of JAKAEN010000122.1, forward strand.
TCGAATTGATGAGCGCACAGAAGTGGGAGAGGCGGTCGGTGGCCATCGACGGCCTGGCCGGAACCGGCAAGTCCACGCTTGCGAGGACCCTTGCCACGCGCCTTCACTTGACCTTCCTCGACACCGGCGCGACCTACAGAGGCGTCGCGCTGGTTGCCATGGAGGAGGGGGCCGACCTCTCCAGTGGCCAGGCGGTGGTCGAGGCCTGGAAGGGGCACCAATTGGGCTTTTCCGACGGTCTCCTGACCATCGACGGAGTGAATCGGGAGGCCGCGATCCGCAGCGCGGCGGCCTCCGAATCGGCCTCGCGAATCGCGGTGCACCCCGAGGTGCGCAGGATGCTGGCGGATTGGCAGCGGGGCTTCGTGGAGGAGTGCGGGGGAGCGGTCGCGGAGGGGCGCGACGTAGGCACGGTGGTGCTCCCCGGGGCGGGCTTGAAGGTCTTCCTGGTGGCCAGAGACGAGGTCCGCTCCTCCCGCCGCGGAGAGGTAACCGCCGCCGAGCTCGCAAGGCGCGACATCCGCGATGCGACCAGGAGCGCCGATCCCGTCCGTGCCGCCGAGGACGCCGTGGTGCTCGACACCTCCGAGCGGGAGGTGGAGGAGCTGGTCGAGGAGCTGGCGGGGATTTACTGGCTGACGGTCGGAGGAGACGGTTAGGCGCCGGAGGCGCCGGCCGTATGATGCGTGAAATGAGTCTTTTGTGGGGCTTGGCGCCGTGGGGCCCAAGAGTCGCAAATGGGCAAGGACGGATGGCTTGAGCAGCACTTATCTGGAGATCGGCGACACCAAGGTTCGTCTGGTGCCCAAGCGCTTCGATTACGGCCTCTACGCCTTCGCTCGCGCACTGGTTGATGGCTTCAACCACCTTTACCTGCGTGTCGAAGTGATCGGGGCGGAGAAGGTTCCCGCGCCCCCGTACATCCTTTCCCCCACACATCGTTCCAACATCGACTCCATCCTCCTTGGCTCGGTGACCCACGACCACCTCCGCTTCCTGGGCAAGTCCGGGCTGTGGAAGTACCGGAGCGTGGGGCGCCTGATCACCGCCCTGGGCGGCATCCCGGTCAACCGAGAGATCGCGGACCGGGAGGCGATGGACAACTCGCTCGCCATTCTCGGTTCTGGCCAGCCACTTGTGCTCTTCCCGGAGGGGACGCGCAAGGAGGGGCCCCGCATCGAGGCGATCTTGGACGGCGCCGCATACATCGCCCTCAAGGCCCAGGTCCCTATCGTCCCGCTGGGGATTGCCGGTACCGACAAGGCCATGGCCAAAGGAGTGACGTTCCCACGTCCGGCACGCTGTGTGGTGCTCGTCGGCGACCCGCTCACCGAAGGGGTGCGCGAGGCCAAGTCGGGCTCACGCGTGCCGCGCTCCAAGGTCCGGGAGATGACCACGGAGCTTCAGGCCACGCTCCAGGAGCTCTACGACGGAGCCAAAGGCCGCCTGTAGGCGTTCGTGGTCAGGATTGGCGCGCGGCCAGCTCGGACAAGACCGAGAAGGCCGGCGTGGCGTTGTCGCGATCCAAGGGGCTGCGAGCCGGCTCCTCCTCGCCGAAGGCGTAGGCTGCCACACTGTTCAACCCGCGTAGGAACTCCCGCAGTTCACGGGGAGGCGGAAAGTACTCCTCCTCTTCGACGGCGGACACCTCTTCGACCCCGTCCGACGGGTTGAGCCGGGCGACGACTTCGTCTATCAGATCCTCTGGGGCGGATGCTCCGGCGGTGACGGCGACGACGCCGGAGAGGTCCCCGGGCAGTTCGTCGGGGGTGTTGATCCGCACGATGCGCGCCCCCGAAACGGCGCGGGCTACCTTCTCCAGGGCGTTGGTGTTGGAGGAGTTGGCCGATCCGATCACCACCACCGCATCGGCGGTGGGAGCCACCTTGCGCACCGCCGCCTGACGGTTGGTGGTGGCAAAGCAAAGGTCGCTCTTGTTCGGCATCCAGATCTCCGGATGGAGTTCGGCCGCCCGGTCCGCGATGGCGCGCCATTCGTCGACCGCCAGTGTGGTCTGGGCGATAAGAGCGATCTCGCCGGCGTCGATGGAGGTCGCCTCGAGCTCCTCGATGCTTTCGACCAGGTGCACCTTGCCCGGCGCGACAGCCATCGTGCCCAAGGCCTCGTCGTGCCCGTGATGGCCGATGTAGATGATCTCAAATCCCTTGCCCGCTCGCGTCTTCACCTCGTGGTGGACTTTGGTGACCAGGGGGCAGACGGCGTTGATGGAGATGCCGGCCACTTCGCGCGAGGTTTCCACCACCTGCGGCGCGGAACCGTGCGCCGACAGCATTACCGGCCGGCCCGCCGGCACCTCGGAGACGTCGTTGACGAAGACCACGCCGAGTGCGGTGAAGCGCTCCACCACCACGCGGTTGTGGACGATCTCGTGGTAGCAGTAGACCGGAGGCTCGAAGACGCGCACCATCCAGGAGAGCGCCTTGATCGCCATCTCCACTCCGGCGCAGAAGCCTCTAGGCTTGGCTAGGAGGACTTTTTCAACAGGCACCTCTTCGATACTAGCCAAGCCCCCAGGTATCCAGAATTGTCCAACCCCGTCGTGCTCGCCGTTCAGGCGGAATCCAAAGCTCAGCTTGCCGGAATTCTTCCCGGGGACGAGATCCGCTCCATAAACGGGGTGGTTCCCACCGACGTCATCCAGTACCAGATGCTCGTCGAGGAGCCCGAGGTTTCCCTGGTCATCGACCGCAGCGGGCTTGAAGTCGAGGTGGAGGTCTCCAAGCTGGCGGGGGAGCCGCTAGGGATCGAGGTGGCCTCGGCCATTTTCGACCAGGTGCGCACATGCGACAACCACTGCGAGTTCTGCTTCATCTACCAGCTGCCCAAGGGACTTCGCCCAACCCTTTACATGAAGGATGACGACTACCGCCTCTCCTTTCTGTACGGCAACTTCACGACCCTGACGCGCTTCACGGAGGCCGATCTCGAGAGGGTCGTGACAGAGCATCTCTCGCCGCTGTTCGTCTCCATACACGCCACGCATCCCCGTCTGCGCACCGAGCTGCTGCGGAATCGCCGTGGCGCGACCTCGCTGCGCTGGCTCTCCGCGCTCCTGGAGGAGGGGATTGAAGTGCACGGGCAGCTAGTCGTCTGCCCGGGGATCAATGACGGCAACTTCCTCGCGGAGACTCTGCTAGGGATTCTTTCGGAGTACCCGGACCTTGCCGACGTGGCGGCGGTTCCTCTGGGGGTCTCCAAGTTCTCACATGAGGGTCGTATGCGCCCTCACACGCAAGCCGAGGCAGCCCGGGTGGTCGAGATCATCGGGGAGATGCAGGAGCTGTTCCTGGCGACCTTGGGCCGGCGCATGGTCTACGCCTCGGACGAGTACTACCTGCTGGCCGGGGCGGAGCTTCCACCTTACGAGAGCTACGGGGACTTCTCCCAACACGAGAACGGCATCGGCATCACCCGCGCCTTCGAGCAGGCATTCCTCGGAGAGGCGGAAGAGGTCCACGGGGTGAAGCAGGGCTTCTTCGCCTGGGTCGAAGGGGCGCCCAAGGAGGGCTATCGCGCGGTGCGTTCCACGCGTGGGGCGAGCCTGGGGATCCCGAGGCGCCGCGGACAGCGCAGGGTGGCGCTCATAACCTCCCCTTACGGAGCCCAGGTCCTGCCCTCCATCGTCTCCCCGGCATTCCCCCAGGTAGGCTATGTCGAAGTCGAGAATCGGTTCTTCGGCGGGAACGTGGGCGTGGCCGGTCTCATGGTCGGCGAGGACATCGCCGCCGCTTTGGGGGCCGCGCCCGAATACGATCTCTACCTGCTGCCCGACGTTTGCCTTTCCGAGGACAAGTTCCTCGATGGCACTTCCGTGGAATCGTTGCCCTTCCCGATCGAGGTCGTTCCCACCGACGGCGCCAGTCTGCGTGCGGCGCTTGCCGGGCACTTCGGGGACGGTTCGAGCGCACGCCCACCCGCGGCAGCGGTCAACTAGGAGTACAAGTGTTCAAAGTCGCAGTGGTGGGCCGTCCCAACGTCGGGAAGTCCACCTTGGTAAATCGTATCGTCGGCCGCCAGGAGGCGATCGTCGAGGAGCGGCCCGGTGTCACCCGGGACCGCAAGTCGTACTCCGCCGTCTGGCGCGAGGTGGAGTTCGAACTCATCGACACAGGGGGGTGGCTGGAAGCCGGAGACGAACTCGAGTCAAAGATCTCCCGCCAGGCGGCCTCGGCGGTGACCGACGCCGACCTCATTCTCTTCGTCGTCGATGCCTCCGTCGGCATCACTGGCGAGGACACGGACGCCGCGCGCATGCTGCAGAGGACGCGCAAGCCGGTGATAGTCGTGGCCAACAAGGCGGAGTCCGAGCAGAGGCGCCTGGCCGCGTGGGAGTTCGCCGCGCTCGGCTTCGACAGGATGGTTCCCGTCTCAGCCATGCACGGTACCATGACCGGCGACCTGCTGGATGCGATGGTGGAAGAGCTTTCCGCCCTTTCGCCGCAAGAGGAGCCCGCTCCCTCCGAGGAAGCGGAATCGGAGGAGAACGTCTTCTCCGTGGCGATCGTCGGCCGCCCCAACGTGGGCAAGTCGACCCTCTTCAACCGGCTGGTGGGCGACGACCGCGCGGTCGTGCACGACATGCCCGGCACCACCACCGACACCGTGGATACGGTGGTCGAGACGGAGATCGGCACGCTCAGGTTCCTGGACACGGCCGGCATGCGCCGGCGGGCCAAGGAGTCGAGCGGAACCGAGTACTACTCCATGGTCAGGGCCTTGAAGGCGATCGACGCCGCCGACGTCGCTTTGCTGGTCATCGACGGGCACGAGGGCGTGACCCACCAGGATCAGCGCCTCGCCGAGCGCGTCGACGCCGCCGGTAGCCCGGTGCTGGTGATTCTCAACAAATGGGACGACCTCTCCACGGAGGAGAAGCTCGAGCACGGTAGGGACGCCGAGGAGCGCCTGGCCTTCCTCACCTACGCTCCCTTCCTGCGCATCTCGGCCAAGTCCGGGATGGGTGTGCACCGTATTCTCCCCGCGGTTCAAAGCGCCATCACCGCCTATCGCCACCGCATCCCCACCCGTGAGTTGAACCTGGCTATCGCCGAGTTCCAGGCGGCCCACCCTCCCAAGGGGACCCGTATCCTCTATGCGGTGCAGGGCGCCACCGATCCGCCCACCTTCACGTTCTTCTCCAGCCGCCCTATCGACCCTCCCTACATGCGCTACCTGGAACGCAAGCTCAGGGAGCGCTTCGGGCTGGGTCCGACTCCCATCAAGATGAGGGTCCGGAGGCGTTCCGAGTAGCCAATCCCGGGCGGCCTTCTCCGGGGCTCTCCAGCTGGTTAGATTGGTGCAAGGTCTGCCAAAGGAGGCCCTTTGCCGGAGCACAGGGAACTTAGAGGGTGGCGCGAAGAGATCCGTCAAGGGAATCTCGAGCGCTCCAGGGAAAAGCTAGCTTCGGCCAACAAGCTTTACGTTCGCGACCGCATCGATCTGCTCTTCGACGAAGGCACGTTCGTGGAGGACGGCCTCTTTGCCAACGCCCTTGCCAAGGGCCTTCCCGCCGACGGCGTGGTCACCGGGGTGGGTGAGATCGACGGCAGGCCGGTAGCGGTGATGGCCAATGATCCCACTGTCAAGGCCGGATCATGGGGGGCGCGCACGGTCGAGAAGATCGTGCGCATCACAGAAGTGGCGATGGAGCGCGAGATCCCCATTGTCTACCTGGTTGATTCGGCGGGAGCGCGCATCACCGACCAGGTGGAGCTTCTCCCGGGCAGACGGGGAGCCGGGAGGATCTTCTACAACCAGGTGCAGCTCTCGGGAAAGGTGCCCCAGATCTGCTGCCTTTTCGGCCCCTCCGCCGCCGGCGGCGCGTACATCCCGGCCTTCTGCGACGTCGTCTTCATGGTCGAGGCCAATGCCTCCATGTACCTAGGCTCACCTCGAATGGCGGAGATGGTGATCGGCGAGAAGACGACGCTGCAGGAAATGGGCGGAGCCAGGATGCACGCCACGGTGTCCGGATGCGGGGACAACCTCGCTCAGGACGACTCGGAGGCAATCGCGATGGCGCGCGACTTCCTTTCCTATTTGCCCTCCAATTACCGCGAGGCGCCTCCCGCCTATCTTGGCGAGGGTCCGTCGGCACAAGTGCTGGAAGGGCTGATCCCTGACAATCCGCTGGCCGGTTACGACATTCACGATTTGATAGACGGCCTGGTCGACGAGGAGAGCTTCTTCGAGATCAAGCCCCTCTTCGCCACGGAGTTGGTTGTGGGCTTGGCCAGGCTGGAAGGGCGGATTGTCGGCGTGGTCGCCAACAATCCCGCCCAGAAGGGCGGAGTTCTCTTCGTCGACTCCGCCGACAAGGCCGCCCGCTTCATCTGGATGTGCGACGCCTTCAATATCCCTCTGCTCTTCCTGGCGGACGTGCCGGGGTTCATGATCGGGACCGAGGTGGAGAGGGCCGGGATCATCCGCCACGGAGCAAAGATGATCGCCGCCGTCTCGGAGGCGAGCGTGCCCAAGCTCACGGTGATCGTGCGCAAGGCGTACGGAGCCGGGCTGTACGCGATGGCGGGTCCCGCTTTCGGGCCCGAGGCCACCATCGCGCTGCCAGGCGCAGAGATCGCGGTGATGGGTCCGGAGGCGGCCGTGAACGCCGTTTACGCCAACCACATTGCCGCCATCGCCGACGAGGCGGAGCGCCAAGCCTTCATCGAGGAGAAGCGCGCGGAGTACTCCGAGGATGTGGACCTCTTCAAGCTGGCGTCGAACCTGGTGGTTGACGACATCATCGCTCTCGACGACCTTCGGCCCGAGCTGGTCCGGCGTTTCTCCAACTCGCGCTCCAAGCCGCGTCCGCCCCTGGGAAAGCGGCACGGCGTCTACCCGGTGTGACATCGCGGATGCCGCGTTTCGCGCATGCGCGAGCGTGCTTTCGCTCAGTAGCGTGCCGTGCGGTTTTGCGAGGCGCCAGCCGACGACCGCTGGAAGGCGAGA
>JAKAEN010000123.1:0-1294 GCA_021818355.1 Actinomycetes bacterium
GTCCCATCACGTCTGGTCAAGGAGAAGGTGTGGGTGCGCGAGAGCGCGGGCGAGATCATCATCACCCACCGCGAGGGAGCCGTCTCAACGGAGGTGGCTCGGCACAATGCACGTCCCGCCGGAGGCGCCTCCATCAAGGACGAGCACTACGACCCCCGCCCCAGCTCTCCAAGTAGTCGGCCCCCTCGGGCCACCTCGGCCTCGGAGGCCGCCTTCTTGGCCCTTGGGACCGGGGCGGCGCGCTGGCTGATGGAGGCCGCCGGAGCCGGCGTCCCAAAGATGCGCCCCAAGATGCAAGAGGCCCTGGATCTGGCCAGGGTCTACGGCGCCGACAAGGTGGACGCCGCTCTCGGCGAGGCGGCCATCCTTCACCGCTTCGCCGGCACCGACCTGCTCTCGATACTTCAGTCCCCGCCGCCGCCGGCGATGCCCCAGACACCGCCCGCCACCCTGCAGTCCGGCACCAGCGCCTGGGAGGGGTTCGGCTCATGAGCACCCAGGAGGCCCTCTATGAGGAGCTCACCAACCTGTGCAGGCGCCTCAGGCTGAAATACGTGCGCGAGGAGCTGCGCGAGGTGGCCATCACCGCCCGTGCCCAGCGCTGGGATCCCGCCGAGATGCTGCGGGTGCTCCTAGAGGCCGAGGCCAAAGGGCGCGACCGCTCCGGCACCGAGACGCGCCGGGTGCGAGCCCGGCTGCCCACCGGAAAGACCTTCGAGAGCTGGGAGGAGTCAAAGAGCCAGATGCCACGGGCAACCTTTGATGCCTTGTGCAGCCTGGCCTGGGTGAGGCGGGCGGAGAATTTGGTGGTGTGCGGGCCCTCGGGCACGGGGAAGAGCCATTTCACCGAAGCCCTCGGCCATCTGGCCATCGACGAAGGACTGAGTGTCCTGTGGTTCGGGGTGCAGGACCTGGGGGCGCTGGTGCGCAGACACCGCATTGACGATTCCATCGCCAAAGCGCTGGCTCCGGTTACCAGGGCCGATCTGGTCATAATCGATGACCTGGGAATGCTTCCGGTTTCCACGGACGCAGCCGAGGGCCTCTACCGGGTGATCGACGCCGCCTACGAGCGGCGCTCGGTGGCGCTTTCGTCCAACCTTCACCCCTCGGCTCTCGACCAGATCATGGAGAAGAACCTCTCCACCGCCCTGGTGGACAGGCTGATGCATCACGCCCATGTGGTCGTCACCGAGGGCTCCTCGGTCAGGCTCTCGGACGCCACCAGCGGCAAGGGGGTGGTGCCCCTGGGAAGCTGAGGTAACGATCCACTCCAAGATACTTACAGGCGTTT
>JAKAEN010000123.1:1304-8359 GCA_021818355.1 Actinomycetes bacterium
CCACTCCAAGGCGTTTTGCGTGGCCGCGCGTAAGGAAATCTCGTGACCGTACTTCGGGAAAAGAGATGGCCGCGCGCACGCCACTTTCGTGGCCGCCTAGTGGGACTTTCTAATGGCCATTGACAGATTCGCTCTCTCTTGGTGGATGCTCCAAAGGGGACTATCATGGTTAGCAACGGCGATGGAGCTCGCTTCTAAAGCCCCGATGGGTTGATGGCTCCTACCAAGTGACAAGTTCGTTTGGCAGGAGCGTCGCAGTGAAAGATCTGAAATCCCGTTCATCGGTCGCAACTCGAGAAGACCGCCGGTCGCCGGTCAGGCTTAGTTGCTCGCCTCGACAAGACCGCTCGTTTCCTCCCAACAAAGATGGGCGGCTGCGCTCGCTCACGGTCGGCGCATACGCCAGCAGAGCCGACCGATACGAAGCGCTTGTAGGGATTCATGTTCACTCGCCAAGACTCGTGCCAGCTCGATTTGCAGCAAGCCGGCAACGTCCACTCCCCCGTGCTGGGGTCGAGGGCAAGACTGCCCTCGACCCCAGGGGTGGCGCACCGCGTGATGCAAACAGCACATCCGGCGCGGACGCGGGAGCATACGTTTACTGTGATCCGGGGGGCCCCCGCGAGCACAGCATCCGGGCCCTCGCCACTCCCGCCAACATTGGACACGCTACCCCTTCCCGATTGCCTCGCCCACATCATGGTGCCGGTGCGAAGCCAATCCCTCGCGCAGACGCGCGTGCTGTCCCAAAGCGCGCACAGCAGCTGAAAGCATCGCCGTTTCCCGAAACGTTTTCGACCAGGACAGCCCGGTCGTCGGCTCAAGTAACTGCTTCGGCAGCCATCAGAAAGACGGCGTCTCTGGAGCCAGGCAATTCGGAATTGGACGCCACTAGGCTCCCTGCGCCCGCCAAGCACAGGAGCGGAGCAGCACTGACCTCCGGCAACGGAGGGAAACGCGCACGCGGCCGACAGAGCGATCCGTGGCTTGGAGAGGTGGCCGAGCGGATTCCCGGTCCCGACCTAGGCTCGACTTTGGAGGTACGATGAGCGTTCCGAAGATCGCGGAGGCCACTGGCCTGCCCTCCATCGATGACGACTCGGCTGTCAAGCCTTTTGCAAGCTTGATGTACGACGGGCACGAAAGCGGCCACGAGCTTCTCCAACCGCCACCGTACTTCGGCGACTCATACCTAGGACAGGTGGTTGAGACCCTCTACAAGGGGCGCGAGGAGTACGACCTCGCGCCATTCTTTTTCACCAAGGCGCCGGACCTGGCGACGATCGCCTACCGCCAGCAGATCTTCCGCGACCTCCAGGAAGGTGGGCTCCTGGCCACCGTGCAGCGGTTCGCCGGCCAGATGCGCAAGATGCGCTCGCTCCTGCGCGGTGCCCGAGCCGTCAGGTACAAGTACCAGAAGGAGGGCTTCTTCCTCGACGCCGCTAAGACCTACTGCGGAGCTATATCCGCCCTTCACGGCGACCTTGCCTCAGCAGAGCTGTCGTCGCGGGGACTGAGTACCTTTCGCCGCTACTTGGATAACTACGTGATTTCAGAGGATTTCAGGAGCCTGGCGGAGGACACTCGTCGGCGCGCCGAGGATCTCAGCCGGGTCGTCTACACGGTAACCATTCAGGGCAGCCGCGTAACCGTTAGCCGTTACGAAGGTCAGCCGGACTACAGCGCCGAGATCCAACAAACCTTCGAACGTTTCGAACGTGGAGCGACCAAGGACTACCGCGTCGATTTCCGCGACCTGCCCGAGATGAACCACGTCGAGGCTCAAATCAGTGAACTTGTGGCAAGACTCTTCCCGGAGGTATTCGAGCCACTCGATCAATATTGCGATCGCTATGCGGATTTCCCGGACAACAAGATCGGCGTCTTCGATCGGGAGATCCAGTTCTACGTCGCCTATCTCGAATTCCTGGCGACAATGGGATCCTCGGGCCTGTCTTTCTGCTTTCCGGAGGTAACGGATGAATCCAAAGAGATCTTCGCATCCGAGACCTTCGATCTGGCGTTGGCCAACAAGCTCGGATCGCAAAAGAAGGTGGTGGTAAACGACTTCTTCTTGAAGGACCCGGAACGGATCATAATCGTCTCGGGCCCGAACCAGGGAGGCAAGACAACCTTTGCCCGCACCTTTGCACAATTGCACCACTTGGCTAACATTGGCTGCCCGGTCCCGGGCAAACGAGCAAGGCTATTCGGCTTCGACAGGCTCTTCACTCAATTCGAGAAGGAGGAGGATCTTGACAACCTTGCCGGAAAGCTGGAAACCGACCTGCAGCGGATTCATGAAACGCTGTCGGCCGCAACCAGCAAGAGCATCCTCGTGCTGAATGAGGTATTCAGCTCCACCACGCTCCACGACGCGCGCTTCCTCGGTCAGCGGATACTCGAGCGCATCATTGACCTCGACTTGCTCGCCGTCTACGTCACCTTCATCGACGAGTTGACCACCTTGCCCAAGACGGTGAGCATGATCTCGACCATCGTTCCTGAGGACCCTGCGGTGCGCACCTTCAAGGTTGTCCGGGGAGACGCCAACGGCCTGGCCTACGCGATGGCGATCGCCGAGAAGCACGGCGTGACATACAAAAGGCTTACGGAAAGGTTCAAGCGATGAAGGCGCTGCTGCTGTACCGTGACCGCGACTTCGAATTCCCCAGTGAGCTTCCTCGCAAGCTCGATCTGAAGCAAGAGCTGTCGCCTCACCAGCTAGACCTCGTGCAAGACTTGGAGCTGGTGACGCTCTTCAACGTCATGAGCGGGGGCGACAGGTTCCTCTTCGAGGTCGCGATGCGGGTAATGCTCGCCAGCCTCGATGACGCGAGTGCAATCGTCTACCGCCAGCACGTCTTGGCAGATTGCCTAGCCCAACCCGACCTGGTTCGTGAGCTATACAACATCGCCACGGAGGCGATGGAGGTCCCCAAGAAGGCCGCTTGGGGTTGGAGTTCGCACTATCCAGCCTCGATACTCGCCGGAGCGGTCCGCGCCCTTGAAATGTACCTTGAACTGCTTAAGCGCGTCCGACTCATCGCGGACCAGCACACCAGCGACTTCCAGTCGGAGGGGTTCTCAACCCTATTCCGAACGCTTCAGCTCGAACTTGACGACCAGTACTTCGAGGCCGTTACCCGACATCTGAAGCAGCTCCGATTCAAGAACGGAGTCACCATGAGCGCCGAGCTCGGGAGCGCGAACATAGGCGTCAACTACGTCCTGCGTTCGCCGGGGAGCCGGCGAACGGCTTGGAGAGAGCGAATCGGCCTGGGCACGAAGAACGCCTTCTCCTTCACGATCCCTCCACGCGACGAAGCAGGTGCGCAGGCTGTCGCCGGACTGGAAGCTCGCGGCCTGAACCTGGTGGCAAACGCGGCGGCGCAGTCCGCCGACCACATCAAGAGCTTCTTCGCGATGCTCAGGCTGGAGCTGGGATTCTACGTCGGGTGCCTGAATGTCCGGGATCGCCTGGTAACCAAAGGTGAGACTCTTTGCGTCCCTCGCCCACTCAGCTGGGAGCCACCAAGCCTCTCCTTCACGGGCCTGGGCGACGTATGTCTTTCACTTCGGCTGGAGAAACCGGTGGTGGGCAACAGCGCCGACGTCCACGGAAAGTCCCTGTTGGTGATCACCGGCCCGAACTCCGGCGGAAAATCAACGTTTCTGCGCAGCATCGGGCTCGCTCAGCTCATGATGCAAGCCGGGATGTTCGTGACGGCCGAGTCCTTCGAGGCCGGAGTCGCCAAAGCGGTCTTCACGCACTTCATTCGAGAGGAAGACCCGTCGATGACCAGGGGCCGCTTGGACGAGGAGCTGAGCAGGATGGGCAGGATAGCCGACGAGGTGTCCCCAAGATCGCTGATGCTTTTCAACGAGTCATTCGCGGGAACTAACGAGCGCGAGGGATCCGAAATCGGCCGACAGGTCGTAAGAGCGCTGCTCGAATCAAATTCGAAGGTCATCTACGTCACCCACCTCTACGACCTGGCGGAGAGTTTTCGGCTGGAACTCCCCGACACCAGCTTGTTCATGCGAGCCGAACGCAGTCGGGACGGCCTGCGCACCTACAAGCTCGTCGAAGCAGATCCACTGCCCACCAGCAACGGTGAGGACCTGTATTACCGGATATTTGAAGCCCGCTGAAACCTTCCACGTCGGGGCAATTGCCCAGGTGAGAGTGTCAAGCTAATTTGGCCCCATCGTGCGCATCGAGACTGGCCCCACCCGCGTCTCGACTGTGGCTCACAAGCTGAAGGGGCGGGCGGTTCTGCTTGGCGAACCTCAAATTCAGCCCTTCAACTGAAGATCGACTTACTCATGGTCTATCCGCCAATCTGGCGTCGAATCCTGATGCCGGCTTCGCGTTAACGCTTCCCGTGCTTCACAGAGTATTTCAGGAGTTGACGGGCTGGAAGGATTCGCACCTGCACGCCTTTGAGATCAAGAACGGGCGCTAGGTGATGCCCGACGTTGACGAAGGGTGCGATTTCCCGGACGATCTCATCGAAGACGGCGTGAAGATCGTCGAGCTCCTCGACGTCGGTGACACCTTCGACCTGGGCCGGGGCTCCAATCATGGCTATCGTGGGTCCCGGGCCTTCCGGCGGATTTGGCCGGGAAACACCAGCTTGGAGGGGTCGTGAAGCCAAGGGCCAGGGATTTGGGCATCGAGTTGGGATTCGGCAGGCCCGGGCCGCTGAATGCCATCACCGACGTGAAGGGGGTCTCGGTGGGGGTCTCCACTCTCACCGAGGGGGACGGCCCCTTGCGCGCGGGCCATGGCCCGGTGCGCACCGGCGTGACCGTGATCGTCCCCCGGCCGGAGGAGATCTCCGAGCATCCCCTCTTCGCGGGCTGTCATCGCCTCAACGGCAATGGCGAGTTGACCGGGCTGGAGTGGATCAGGGAGTCGGGCCTTCTCACCTCGCCGATCGCTCTCACCAACAGTCATTCGGTGGGAGTGGTGAGGGATGCGCTGGCCAGGAGGGAGTTCGAGGCGCGCGGCCCGGGCAAGCTCTTCTGGAGCCTGCCGGTGGTGGGGGAGACCTGGGACGGCTGCCTCAATGACATCAACGGGTTCCACGTGCGCCCCGAGCACCTTTTCGAGGCGCTCCGGAGCGCGAGTGCGGGGCCGGTCCCCGAGGGCAACGTCGGAGGCGGGACGGGGATGGTCTGCCACGACTTCAAGGGGGGAACCGGCACTGCCTCGCGCGTGGTGCGCTGCGGTGGGGAGAGCTTCACGGTCGGCGTGTTGGTCCAGGCCAACCATGGCGAGCGTCGTGACTTCGTGGTGAATGGAGCCCCGGTGGGCCGGGTGCTGGACGAGTCGCGTGTTCCCGCCCCCGCCCTTCCCGAGCTTGAAGGCGGCGCACAAGGGGCGGGCTCCATCATCTGTGTGGTGGCCACCGATGCGCCCCTCATCCCGGTGCAGCTTGAGCGGCTGGCACAGCGCGCCGGCCTCGGCGTGGCGCGCCTGGGGGCCTTCGCCGGGAACTACAGCGGCGACATCTTTTTGGCCTTCTCGACCGGCAACCCGGGGATCGCCGCCATGAACCTGGGCGAACGCTCACCAGCCAGGGTGGCGCTGGAGATGATCCCGCTTGGCCATATCGACGCCCTCTTCGAGGGGGTGGTCGAGGCGACCGCCGAGGCGATCCTGAACGCCATGCTCGCAGCCGAGACCATGGTCGGGCGGGACGGAGTCACCGCACACGCGCTGAGCGCGGACGATCTGGTCGCGATCCTGGACAGCTATGGCCTGCGGAGCGCTGCGCCGGGCGGAGCTCCCGGCAAAGGGCTATAGGAGGGCGCGGCCGGCTTGCCGCTCAGGTCCGCCTGGCTACCACATAGGTGTCGATGGCGACCTTGGCGCCTTCGCCCGTCTCCACGTTGCGGAAGACGTCGCGTGCCTCCACCACGTTCTCGGCCCCGAGGATCTCGGTGACGTCGGCGGGGGAGTAGAGGACCTCCGGCATCTGCGGACCCCCGACCCCCTCTGTCAGGTTGCGAGAGTGATGGCCGACCACCAGCAGCTCCCCGCCGGTAAGCAGCGAGGCGAGCGCGGCGTTGAAGAGGTGGGTCATCACCGGGCGTGGAAGGTGGATGTAGCAGATCAGGGCGGCGTCGTAGGTGGGCTCCGGCACGCTCCACTCCGAGAGGTCGGCCCTCACCCATTCGCCACTGACACCGCGGCCCTCGGCCAGCGTTGCCGCGCGCTCCAGCGCGACCTGTGAGAAGTCGACTCCAGTGACCTGCCAGCCCTGCTCGGCCAGCCAGATGGCGTTGCGGCCCTCTCCACAGCCCAGATCCACAACCCGGCCCGGCTTGCGCTCGCTGAAGAAGTCCCTGACGAACTGGTTCGGCTCGGCGCTCCAGAGAAGCTCCGCGGAGCGATAGCGCTCATCCCACATGCTCGAGTCCATGCTCATCCCCTCTTGGTGGCTTTTTACAGATCATACGGGGCGGGCCGCGCCTCCGACAAAGTGGCCGGGAAGAGGCCCGGTGACGCCACCAGGGCCGCCCGGATGGGTTGCGCGCCATTCCCGCCGCGGCAAGGCTAGGGGACACGGCCACCGAGGGCGATATTTGCGGGCAATAACTCTCAGTTTGTCATGGATGACTCGATAGCATTGCCTACAGCCGGGCCAGATTGGGTGCATTCCCGGCTTCAGGGGGGATCGGGTCGCCTGGTCGCAACACGCTCCCTCATCTTCAGAGAGGATGCGGCAATGTCCGATTTCCCATCCGGTCGCCGTGCGTCGCATAACCGCTTTGGCGGAGGCGCTGCGCGTGACGGCTTCAACCTCGATCCGGTCGTCCGGCCCGGTTGTTCGTCCAGGGGCGGAGGCCGACCACGCACTGCCAGGGCCTTGATGACGTCGCTGGCGGCGGCCCTCGGGATGGGGAGCCTGGCATTGGCGGGCACCACCCTTGCCACGGCGGTGCCCGCCGGCGCAGTTGTCTCCTGTGTGGCCGCAGGCACCACGGGACTGACTGCCGCCATGGTGGTCGGCACGGCGGGGACCACGTTGACCGGCAGCACG
>JAKAEN010000124.1 GCA_021818355.1 Actinomycetes bacterium
TCCCGCGACTTCGACCGCATACTTTCCACGATCGATCGCATGGACGTCTCCCCGCTGGGCGCCGGAGCTCTGGGAGGCTCCTCACTTCCTCTCGACCCCGGATACACAGCCGCGCTGCTCGGATTCAGCGCCCCCTTCGAGAACTCCCTGGACGCGGTGTCGGACCGGGACTTCATAGCCGAGGCACTCTTCGACCTGTCCCTGGTCGGAGTCCATCTCTCCAGGATCGGCGAGGAGGTGGTCCTCTGGTCCACCGAGGAGTTCGGCTTTGTCCGCCTGGACGACGCCTACTCCACCGGCTCGTCCATGCTCCCCCAGAAGAAGAACCCCGACATCGCCGAGCTCTCGCGTGGCAAGTCGGGGCGGCTGATAGGCCATCTCACGGGATTCCTGGCCACCCTGAAGGGCCTGCCCCTCTCCTACAACCGCGACCTCCAGGAGGACAAGGAGCCTCTCTTCGACTCCATCCTCCAGGTGAGCCGTGGCCTGGTGGCGGTGCGGGGAATGCTGCAGAGCGCCTCGTTCGACTATGCGCGGATGCGCAAGGCGACCGAGTCTCCCTACCTCTGTGCGGTTGACCTGGCCGACTTTCTGGTGCGGGCCGGAATGCCTTTCCGCAAGGCGCATGCCGTGGTCGGTGGGCTCCGTCGCGACTCCATCGAGCGCCAGGTGCCCCTGGAGGAGCTGGTGTCGGCTCACCCCCTCCTCGGCGAGGATGCGGCGCGCCTGCTCGAACCCGGAGAGTCGGTGAAGATGCGGGCGACCCGCGGCGGTTCAGGGATCGACGCGGTCGCCATGCAGCGCGGCCGCTTCGTGGAGCGGCTCCAGCTGGACGCCAAGCGCCTGGACGCTCTGCAGCCCGATGCCATTGCCTGAAGGGCCGAGCCTAGACTTTCTCGGCCTGGACCATCTGGCGCGTATGCAAAGGGACGCGTTCGCCCTTGACACCGTCGAGCTGGCGAGGTCGTTGGTGGGGGCGTACCTGTCCTACCGCGGAAGACTGTTGCGCATCACCGAGACCGAGGCATACAGGGGCGGAGACGATCCCGCATCGCACGCGTACCGGGGAAGGACGAGGCGCAACGCGCCCATGTTCGGGCCTCCGGGCCACCTCTATGTCTATTTCACATATGGCATGCACACCTGCGTGAACGTGGTTGGTGCCTGCGAGGGCGAGCCATCCGGAGTGCTACTCAGGGCTGGAGAGCTGTTCGTTCCCGACCCCCTTTCGGGGGGCATGGTGAGCGACCCGGCCAATCGGGTGCCGCGCACCAGTGCGGTGGGACCCGGGAGGCTCGGGCGTGCCGTCGGCGCCACCGTCGCCGATTCGGGAATGGACATTTGCCAGCCCAACGCCGAGGTCGCGTTCTTCCTGGGCGATCCATCGGCGCATGATCCTGTCGTCTCGAGCTCTCCGCGCATCGGGGTCTCGGGCGGCGCGGAGATCCGATGGCGGTTCTACGACGCGAAGAGCCGGCTGGTCTCCAAGCATCCCCGCGGGTTGCCAAACCATACTTTCGGATGAGGTGCGATTCATCCTGGGGGTCCATGCCGTATCCCCAGGTTGCGCATACCATGGCCACATGCAGACAGACGCAGCCATCAAGACCGAAGGGCTGACCAAGCGCTACGGAGCCAAGCTCGCGGTCGACTCGGTCGACCTCGAGATCCCGCGCGGAGTGGCCTTCGGCTACCTCGGTCCCAACGGAGCGGGCAAGACGACCCTCATTCGCATGCTCCTGGGGTTGACCCGGGCAAGCGCGGGACGGATGTGGATCCTTGGCCACGAGCTGCCCGGGGAGAGGGCCGAGGCGCTCGCCAAGGTGGGGGCAATCGTGGAAGAGCCTCGCTTCTATCCCTACTTGACCGGGCAGGAGAACATGCGCATCGCCGCGGCGGTGCGCGGACCCGAGGCCGAGGCGAGGATAGCCCACAGCATCGAGAGAGTCGGGCTCGCGGAGCGGGCCGGCGACAAGGTCTCGGGCTATTCGCTGGGAATGCGCCAGCGGCTCGGCATCGCGCGCTGCCTGCTCAGCGACCCGGAGGTGCTGATACTGGATGAGCCGATGAACGGGCTCGATCCCGCGGGAATCATGGAGTTCAGGTACCTTATCCGCTCCTTCGTGGATGAAGGAAGGACCGTCATCCTCTCCTCGCACCTCCTGGACGAGGTCGAGAAGACCTGCGACGCGGTGGCGATCGTCGACAAGGGCCACGTGGTCCGCCAAGGGAGCCTCGACGAGTTCCGCGGACGCGACTACGCGAAGGTCACCGTCGAGGTGCTCGAGCCGGAGAAGGCGCGCACGGCTCTGGCGGGTCTGGGATTTGTAAAGGGCGTCGAGGAGCTGTCCGCGAACGAACTGCTGGTGTCCCTGGAGCCGGGCGTAAGAGGCCATCAGCTAAACGGGGCGCTGGTCGGAGCGGGCATCGCCGTGGAAAGGCTGGAGCCGGCCAAGGCCACCCTCGAGGACGAGTTCCTTTCGGTAACCAGCGATATGGGCATCAGGTAGAAGGCAGGACGCACTATGTGGTACGCGAGGAGAATGGTCTCGGCCGAGGTCCTGAAGCTGCGCAGGAACAAATCGCAGTTGATAACCGCGCTCTTGATGACGGTGGGCGTGGTGGTGGTCTACTTTGCGGTGGTCGAGGCTTTCCACCTCTACAACCCCGCGGTCCACGGGCCCGCGGGCGGCTCGGCCAACTTTTCGAACGTCATCAACATCCTGACCTTCATCGGCGCCACGGGCGCCATCGTGGTGGGGGCCAGGGCGGGTTCGGCGGACCAGAGCACAGGAGTCTTCCGCGACCAGGTGGCCACCGGGCGGAGCAGGATGTCTCTCTTCGCGGCCCGGGTTGCCGGAGGATCGCTCTTCTTCCTGGTCTTCATCCTGGTCGCCCTGGTGCTGGCCGTCGCGGGAACCTTCATATTCAGGTCCGGCCTCCCCGTGCCGACCTGGTCGGCGATCTTCCGCAACTCTTGGGTAACGGTGGTGGTCACGCTCTTCAACCTCCTTCTTGCCCTGGGGCTGGCCTCCCTTACTCTCTCGAGGTCGGTGACCGTGGGCGTGCTCCTGGTCTGGACTTTGTTCGCCCAGCGCCTGCTGGCTCAGATAAGCACGCTCGGCGGAGTTCGCAAGGCCTTGCCGCTCGCCGCGGAGCACGCCCTCAATCCCGATGCCCGCGGTCCCTTCGGGCACATCATCCCGGAAAGCATCCTCACCGCTGTCCTGGTGCTGGTGGTGTGGGCCATTGTGCTGCTGGCGAGTGGCGCTTGGCGGACCTACTCCATGGACGCTTAGCATCTTGAACAATGCGCACATCAAGTGTTGCAAAAGGCTCCGAGGCGGCTTCCAGGGGCGTTGAGCTTGGTTCACGTATCGGGCGATTCGTATCCCGGGCTCTGCTGACCTTCATGCTTGGCGCCGGCGTGGCGCTGCCCATTGCGCGCCAGGCCGGCCTCTTGGGCATGCGTGTGCCGCAGGAGCCCATCCTGGCCACGCTGGGCTTCGCCGCCCTGGGGCTGGCCGGAACGGCGTCGCTCCTGTGGGCGAGGCGCCGGCCGCTGGGCGTGCTCGCCTTCGTACTGCTGGTGACTCTGGTCATGCGCGACGCCCGCGGACTGGCCGGGCCCAGCATTTATCCGCTTCCCCTCTTCTACGCGCTGGGCGGCTATGCGATCTTTCACCCTTGGAAACAGGTTGCCCGCGTTGCCGCCGGCGTGGTCGGCGTCATTTACGCCGCTTCGCTCCTGAGGGGCGAGAGCCTCGGAAACTACGGTCTCAACAGCCTCTTCAGCCTTCTCGGAGCGATCACCTTCGTGGTTCCGGTGAGTTCGCTCGGGCTCTGGCTGGGCACCAACCGTGCATACGTGAACGAACTGAGGGAACGTTCCGCCAGGCTTGAGCACGAGCGTGAGCTGCTGGCGCAGCGGGCCGTGGCGGAGGAGCGGGTCAGAATCGCACGCGATCTGCACGACGTGGTTGCCCATCACGTCTCCCTGATGGTGGTCCAGGCGGGCGCGATCCGGGAATCGTTGCCCAAGGAGTCGGAGCTGCGCGGTTCGCTCGACGTGCTGGCGGACACGGGCCGGGAGGCGATGTCCGAGATGCGGCGCATGCTCGGCGTGCTTCGCGCCGAGGATTCCGGAGCCCCGGCGCGCTCTCCCGCGCCTAGGCTCACGGAGCTGCCGGCTCTGGTCGGCAGAGCCAACGAGGCGGGGATTGCAGTCGAGTACCGGGTGCTCGGCGAGCCCCTGGCGCTTTCCGAGGCCGAGGAGCTGTGCCTCTACCGCGTCGCCCAGGAGGCCCTGACCAATGTCTTCAAGCACACCCGAGGAGCGGTGGGCAGCGTCGAGCTCGCCTATGCGCCGGGCGCGGTGACCTTGCGCGTGCGGGACACCGGGAGGCCGTTGAACCTGCCCGGCGAGCCCGGGCACGGTCTGGCCGGAATGCGCGAGCGGCTGGGCCTGTTCGGCGGCACCCTTGTGGCCGGGCCGATCGACGAGGAGAACTTCCTGGTCGAGGCGCACCTACCGGTCGGCGAGCCGCTGCGGTGACGATCCGCGTCGTGGTGGCTGATGACCAGCCGCTGGTGCGATCCGGCCTTCGAACCATACTCGAGGCCCAGGGCGACATCCGCGTCGTCGGCGAAGCGGGTGACGGCGAGGAGGCGATCCACCTCTGCGACTCGCTCAGGCCCGACGTCGCCCTTCTCGACATCCGCATGCCGCGGATGGACGGTCTCGAGGCGGCGCGGCGGATCAAATCCACCAGAATCTTGATGCTGACCACTTTCTCCGTGGACGAATACGTCGTCGAGGCGCTGCGTAACGGTGCGAGCGGATTCCTGTTGAAGGATGCCACCCCGGAGGACCTGGTCAAGGCGGTTCGTGCGGTGGCCGCCGGCGATGCCGCTCTCTCTCCTCCCGTGGCCCGCAAGGTGCTCGAGCTGGCGCGGCCACGCGCCTCGTCGTCGGCTTCCGCTCCCGAAGCCGTGGGCGAGCTGAGCGCCCGGGAGCGCGAAGTCCTGATGGAGCTGGCCAAGGGCCTCTCCAATCAGGAGATCGCCGCACAGCTGTTCCTGTCGGAGCCAACCGTCAAGACACACGTCTCTCACATTCTCGCCAAGCTGGGGCTGCGGGACAGGGTCCAGGCGGTGGTCTTGGCCTACGATCTGGGACTGGTGGAGCCTCGCCATCTTGGCGGCGACGATTGGTAGGGAGTTCAAGATGACGCAGCCGTACGGGGAAGGTCGCGCATGGCGGCCCATGGCGGTGGCCTTCGACGTCAATGAGACGCTGTTCTCCTTGGATGCGGTGCGGCGCAAGCTCGACGGGATGGGCTTTCCGGCACTTTCGCTCGAGCTCTGGTTTGCCCGCACGCTTCGGGACGGGATCGCGCTGGCTGCCGCCGGAGCCAGCGACCGGTTCGCATCCATCGCGGTGGATGCTTTGCTGGGGGTGATGGCGGCTGCCGGCAGGGAGCCTGACCGGTCTCTCGCGGAGCAGGCCGTGGCGGCAATGGAGGAGATGGAGCCCCACCCGGATGTGGCGCAATGTTTCGAAGCGCTCCGCGATGGGGGCGTCAGAATTTCGACTCTCACGAACGGTTCTGGGGTCATGACCGAGAGGCTGCTGGAGCGCGCCGGGCTGCGCCACCTGGTCGAGCGGTGCATGTCGGTGCAGGATGCCGGGCTCTGGAAGCCGAGCGCGGCGCCCTATCTGTACGCCGCGGATCAGCTTGGCGTCGAACCGGGCCGTCTCGCGCTGGTTGCCGTACACGCTTGGGACGTGTGCGGCGCCAAGGCGGCCGGACTGGTCACCGGGTGGGCGGCACGCCTCGAGGGCGGGTTCGCCGAGCGCTTCGGCAGGCCGGACGTTTCGGGCGCGGATCTTGTCGAAGTCGCCCGGGGACTGCTCGCGCTCCCTGAGCCGCACACCTGAGGAGCCTCCTAGCATGGCGAGGCATGGGCGAGGTTGTGGTCGGCCGCGTGGCGGAGATCTGGCGTTACCCGGTCAAGTCGCTCGGTGGTGAGCGCCTTGACCGGGTGGGAATAGGGTCCCGGGGCGTCGATCTCGACCGGCTGTGGGCGTTGCGCGGCCGAGACGGAAAGCTTGGCAGCGGCAAGAACACCAAACGCTTTCGGCGCATGAGCGGACTTCTCGGCACATCCTCCCGCATCTCCTCCGACGGCGTCATCCTGGTAAGGCTCGCCGACGGTTCCGAGATGGAATTGGGCGACCCCGCCTCGGCGGCGGCGTTTTCGTCGCTGGTCGGAGAAGAGGTCGAGTTCGCTGCCGAGGGCGGAGTATCCCACCTGGATGATTCCCCGGTCCATCTGGTGACCACCTCCTCCCTGGCCTGGCTCTCGGAACTTATGCCAGGCGCAGCCATACAGGCCCGGCGTTTCCGCCCCAACCTGGTCATCGAGGTTCCTGCTTCAGGGAGGCAGGAGGAGTCGTGGGTGGGGCGTGGCCTGCGAATCGGCGAGGTGGAGCTCCGCGTTCACAAGCCGACCGAGCGGTGCGTGATGACCACTATGGAGCAGCCCGGACTCCGTTTCGAACCCTCCATACTGCGGACGCTGGAACGTGAGAACTCCGCCCGTCTGGGGGTTTACGCCACGGTGGAGACGCCCGGAACGTGTGCGGAAGGCGATGAGGTGGTCATCCTCGGCTGAGCCGGGAGATATGCCCGCTCCACCACGCCGCCGCCTGCTTCGGTCCCGCGGGAGGCGCTGGCAGTGGCTGCGCCTCAGTGTCGCGCATTGGCGCCCCAGGCATCGCCCTGGGCGAGCAACCGATTGCAGGCAGCCATCCGGGAGCTGGTGGGACGGGCCTGGGGCAAGGCGCGATTGGCAATCCCGTGGCAGCTTCACGTGGGGTTTCTTTTGGCTGCGCTGACGGACTTGTATGGAGGCAGCTCTGTCAATACAATCGTTTGCGACGACACTTCTCCGCGGAGGGATGCAAATGCAGCAGAGAATTTCGTACTTCCCGTACGAGGCAATGGATCGGCGCATGCAAGAGGAGCTGCAGCGCTGCGCGCGGGAGGGCACCCCGCGGCCTGAGAGTTCGGCAATACGCGCACACGTGCCTGCGGCCTTCTGGTCCTTCGCCGACACCTGGCAAGCGGTCTTTCGCGAGGGCGTGGTCGACCATCCGGTGAAGGAGCTCTGCCGTGCCTACGTCTCCCGCTCCGTGAAGTGCGAGTACTGCGGGAATCAGCGTTCCGTGGCCGCGGCTGAGGCCGGACTCCAGGAGGGCAAGTACGACGACCTGATGAATTTCGAGTCATCCGCCCTGTACAGCGACCGTGAGAAGGCGGCTCTTGCCTACGCCGAGGCCATAACCTGGCGACTGAGCCCCGATGACGAGTTCTGGGACCGCCTCTACAAGCACTTCTCCGAGGCCGAGCTGGTGGAGCTGGGCTACTTCATCGCCACCACGATGGGCCAGCAGAGTTGGCTCAGGCTTCTCAACATCGATCACCACCAGGTCTTGGCGGGAACCGCCGCATCGATGGCTCCCGGCTTCGAGGACGCCGAGGCGCTGAACAGGTCCAAGCACTCGGAACAGTACTGGGCAAAGCAGTGATTCGGGGGGCCGGTTCATCGCCGGCTCCCGGAACTCGGCCTCGTAGAGCGCCTCGGCTCGACTTGGGCGGTCTCCGTCGTCTACTTTTGCATTCGTAACGCCTGCCGCTGTTGGGATCACCGGGTCCACCGCGGCATTCGGGCGCACGTGCGCCCCAGGGAGAAAGCGAGCAAGAGGTGGAGCTTCTAAAGAGTGTCTCGCCGGCGCTGCCGGCCGACGTGTTGATCACCTTCCCCGAGACTCCGGTAGAGGAGGTGGCCGATGCCGCGGCCAGGGCCAGGCGCGCTCAGGCCGAGTGGTGGGCGGCGGGCCCGGTCGCCCGGGCCAATGCCCTTTCGAGGGCCGCCGAGGCGCTCGAGGCGGCTTCACAGGAGATGACCGACCTTGCCATTCGCGAGGTCGGCAAGCCGGTTGCCGAGATGGTGGGGGAGGTGGCGCGCGGAGTTTCGATTCTGCGCTACTACTCTCAGGCATCTCTCGACCCGGATGGCGACTCCTTGCCCGCGGGCAACCCCGATGGTTTGCTGATTGCCCGCCGCCGCCCTCATGGAGTCGCCGGTCTGATCACACCGTGGAACTTTCCGGTTGCAATTCCCCTCTGGAAGGCCGCCCCGGCGCTCGCCTACGGTAACGCAGTGCTCTTGAAGCCGGCTCCCGCGGCCACGGCGACCGCTCTGCGCCTGAAGGAGTTGCTTGACACCTCGCTCCCCGAAGGCCTCTTCCAGGTCGTTCCAGGTGA
>JAKAEN010000125.1 GCA_021818355.1 Actinomycetes bacterium
GCGATTCCGACGATCGGCTTATTGAGGGTCTTGCCGCCCATGGAGCCGTAGTAGCCGGCGTCCCCGAAGGCGAAGACCCCGCCGTCGGCTCCGACCAGCCAGTAGCCCTGGCCGTCCGGAGTCGATGCGATTCCAACCACCGGCTTCGCGAGGGCCTTTCCGCCCATGGAGCCGAAGAAGTCTGCACTTCCGAAGGTGAAGACCCCGCCGTCGGATGCTGCGAGCCAGTAGCCCTGACCGCCGGGCGTCCGGGCGATCCCGACCATTGGCGCGTTCAGGCGCTTGCCGCCCATCGACCCCCTGAAAAGCGAGTTGAAGTTGAAGGTTCCGCCATCTTTGGCGGCCATCACGTAACCCGAGGCATTGGGCGCCAGGGTCGGCCCGGGCGAGAACCCGGAGGTGTCGAAGGACGGCGCGGCGGGATACAGGTTGCCCGCGGTGTCCTCGGTAGCGTTATAGCTCGCGTCGCTGAAATGGGTCGTGGCGTAGCTGTTGAGCGCCGATGGCGTGGCCGCCGACCAGGAGCCTGTGGCGACCCTCGACATCAAGGCGTGCAACGCCGACGCATATTCAGCGGCGGTGAAGGCACAATGCCCGGGCTGATCCACGTAGACCTGATCGAGCATCCCTTTGTTCCCGGCGGCGCCGACCGCGCTTGCATAGGAGGTCTCGTTCTGAGGCGTCACCAATCCGTCAGCGACGGTGTGCATGGTGAGAACCGGGATCTGGATGTTGCCGTTGTAGCTGAAGTACTGCTGGAGATAGTGCAGGGCATTGACGTTCGCCGATACCTGGGGTTCACCCTGCAGCTTGGCCAAGTCGGAGGAGAGGCTTATCCCCGCCGCCTTGTAAAGAGCTTGAACCTCCGCGTAATCCTGCGAGCGGGAGAGCACGGAGGCGTAGTTGACGCCATTGCTCCAGGAGGGATTGCCTCCCGCCACCATCTCCAGGTCGGCCCGTCCCGGACCGAAGGCGTACGGGAAGTCGACCAGCGCCAGCCAGTCGACCTGCCCCAACAGAGCGCTCTGCAAACCCGCCGCGGTGGAGATATTGGGAGCCGTGGTAGCGGACTGCACCGGGAAGCCGTCCTTGGTCAGCGTGGCATTGGACTGCTCGGAGAACCAGGTGGGAACGTTTCCAAGCGCAGCGACAAGTGCGAGACGCGCCGCGGTGGCCGGATCGGTGCCGGCCTTGGCCAGGGCGCCACCCAGGAGGGTGTCCGCTTGGGTGAAGTTGGCCGTTGAGTTTGCGAGTGAGATACCGGTGGCCGCCACCGAGTTGGTGGGGTCGAAGAAGGCCTTGAATGCAAGTTCGGCATAGAGCGCCTGGTTCCAGGTCGACACGCCCCCTCCGACCACGCCGCACGCAGGGAGTGCGCCGGTAAAGGCGGTCGGGTTCTGCTGGACGAGCGCTGCGGTTATCATTCCGCCGAGAGAGACACCGGTCGCGTAGACGGCGCTCACGGTGTTACCGGCAATGGTCTGGCCCAGCACGGACGAGTCGTTGGCGGCCAGGAGGGCCTTGGCGTCGGCGAGGGTGTTCATCTGATCCGTTAGTGCGGACTTGACCTCTCCCCAACCGTCGACCGCGTAGCTCGAGCCCGCCAAAGCGTCGCCCTCGGCCAGCAGTATCGACGCCACCTGCGGCGAAAATGCGTCCGTCGCGCTCAGCGCCGACCCGTCGAAGACGTAGCCGTGGCTGTAGAGAATCACGTTGCCGTTGAAGTTGGAGGGAATCTGCACCAGCTCCAGTGAGCCGTCCGCCGCCTTCGCGTTGCAGGTGCTTACGGTAGGTGTCGCAGCCAGGTCGGGAGTCGAGACGGTCGACGTGGTGCAACTGAAAGACGTCGTCGCGGCGGAGGCGGCGCTTTGCGGAAGCACCGCCATCGAGCCCACGGCGGCCAATGAAAGGAGAAGAGCTCTCAACTTCATACGGTCCCCCTTTAGGACATGAACCCGTCTCCATGCCTAGCACAGCGGCTCACTCAAACCGGGCAAAAGTGGAAGTCGTCCGGCGCCCTGAAAGGTTGCAGACGGACCCGAACGATCGGGCTGGGGCCGAAGCTAGGATCCTCTCATCGTGACGCATCCGACCGCGCGCACCGGCTATCTCTTCGCCGCCGCTTCAACCCTGGTCGTCGGCGCCGGAGTTACGGCGGCGGCCTACTTGGTCACATTCCCGGTCTTTCTAGGTCAGGGCATCCGCTACGGAGTCGGCGCCATAGTTCTATATTTCCTTGCGCGCAAGGAGAGGAATTCCAATCAGCGACTGACCTGGCGGGAGCGCGGATATTTGGCAATGGTGACCGCCATGGGCCTGGTCGCCTTCTCGGTCTGCTCGGTCGAGGCCCTGCGGGGCGCGTCGGCGCCGGCAGTTGCCATAGTCATCGGCGCGGTGCCCGTCGCTCTTGCCATTGCCGGCCCCTACATGGAGCACCGGCGGCCCACCTCCGCCCCGCTCGTAGGTGCGATCGTCGTGGTGGCGGGAACCGCGGTGGTGGAGGGGACGGGGCACGCAACGGCGGTGGGAATTGCCTGGGCGGTGGGCGCGATGTTGGGCGACGCGGGGTTCTCGCTCTTCTCGGTGCCCCTCCTGCGCAAGATCGGTCCTTATACGCTCTCGTTCCGAGCGGCTTCTGCGGCGGCCGTCGCGCTGGTCCTACTCCAGGTGATTCTGCCGGGCGCGAAGCTTCCCACCACTTTTACCGCTTCGGAAGCCCTGGCCCTGGCGTTCCAGGCCACCTTCGTCACCGTGGGGGCTTTTGTAACCTGGTACCTGGCCCTCGGTTCGATAGCGGTCGAAAAGGTCGGCCTCTTCCCGGGCCTGATTCCCCTGGGCGCACTGGCCTCGGCAGCGCTGCTTGGCGCAAGGATCGGCAATCCCGTCGCCGATGTGGTGGGAACGGGGCTTTTGATCGCCGGCATCTACTACGGGAGCGTCCGCGGATCCGCGCATGCGGCCACGGACTCGGCCGCGGCTACGGCCTGACTGCCACCACGGCCTCGATCTCGACGCACGCGTTGCGGGGCAGGCTGGCCACTCCGACCGCCGCCCGGGCGTGCCGTCCGGCGTCGCCGAATATCTCCGCAAGCAGGTTGCTCGCAGCGTTTATGACCTCGGGTTGTGACCCGAAACCGGCGGTGGATGCTACGAAACCTCCCAGACGCACGAAGCGCTCGACTCGGTCCAGGGTGCCTAGCTCGGCCCTGATGTTGGCGAGCAGGTTCGCAATGCACACCCTGGCCGCCTCCTGCGCCTGCTCGACGGTGACGTCCAACCCGACGATGCCTGGATTTACCAGCTCGCCTTGGAGCATTGGAAGCACGCCCGAGCAGAAGAGCATTTCCCCCGCGCGCACGACGGGGACGTAGCTGCCTTGCGGCGCGGGGGGAGTCGGAAGCTGGATTCCCAGCGATGCGATGCGGGATTCGATTTCGGTGCTCACGCCGCAGATACTAGACCACGTTGCAGCCCGCGAAGTCGAAACCCACCCCGTCCGGCCGACGGGGCTAGTATCGCGCTCATGCAACTTGGAGCTCTCATATTTCCAACCGAGTACTCGATAGGCCCTGCCGAGCTCGCCAAGGCCATGGAAGAACGTGGACTGGAGGCACTCCTCTTCCCCGAGCACACGCACATTCCCGCCTCGCGCCGCAGCCCCTACCCGAGTGGCGGCGAACTTCCCAGGGAGTACTCGCACACCCTGGACCCCTTCGTGGCGTGCACCGCAGCGGCCATGGCCACCACCAGGCTTCGCGTCGGCACCGGTATCGCGCTGGTGGTGGAGAGGGACCCGATCCTTCTTGCCAAGGAGGTCGCGTCCGTGGATCTAATTTCGGGCGGGCGGTTCGACTTCGGAATTGGCGCGGGGTGGAACCGCGAGGAGATGTCGAACCATGGCACCGACCCGCGGACGCGATTCGCGCTCATGGAGGAGCGCGTCGAGGCGATGAGAGCAATCTGGACCTCGGACGAGGCAAGTTATCAGGGACGTTTCGTCAATTTCGAGCGCATTTGGAGCTGGCCCAAGCCGGTCCAAAAACCACATCCCCCCATATTGCTCGGGGGATCGGGGACGACGATCGTCGAACGGGCGGCGCGTTATGCCGACGCCTGGATGCCGATCTCACGGACAACACCCGAGCAAATCCTGGAAACTGCTCCGAAGCTGGAAAGGGCGTGTGCCGATCGTGGGCGCTCACCGCTACCCATCTACCTTTACGGCGCACGCTTCGACGCGGAAATGCTCAAGGCCTACGCCGCCACTCCACTTGAGCGTCTCTACTTCTGGCTCCCAAGTGCCGGCGCCGACACAATATTGCCGCTTCTTGACAAGATCGCGGGCTATCGGTCGGTCCTGGACGACTGAGAGGAGTGCCTGGAGATCGCTCGTCGTTCTTCTGGGGTGAACCTTAAAAAGGCGTCGGCTCCGAAACCGGCGCTCGTGCTGTGTCCGTAATCGTGGACCAGCCTGCATGGCCGGACTCGCGAGCCAAAACATCGGCGCCCGAACAGGCGTGCCGATGACTGCACGGCGGTGGTCGCTATCGCTCGTGAACCAGTGAAGGTCCAGAGGCGAGAGACGGAGGACAAGCCCTAAGGGAACTCGAGTCAGTCGGGCGACCGTTACGGACGGCATGCGATGCTCCGCTCCAAGTTCGCCACGACCGTGATTAATGCCACATACGATTGGGTTGCAGCCGGCCGGTTCAAGAAAGTCAGCTTCCACCAGAAGAAGAGCAGCGCCAAGAACATGGCGCTGGTGGCGTGCCGCGGGAGGGAATCAGACGACCTGCGGCACCCTTGCCGCTCCGCTGAGAGCTGCTGTCTTCCGACCCTGACCCGGTTCACGGTGACAAGCCGCGCAGGGTCCGATTCCCTCCCGCGGCGCCTCGCACCGCGGCAGACGAATATTCTATTGCCTTACGGAGGAGTGCGAGAGCGGCCGAATCGGCACGATTGGAAATCGTGTGTGGGGCAACCCACCGTGGGTTCAAATCCCACCTCCTCCGCCACGCCGGCACCGGCAACTTCAAGCACCCGCTGCGGCGGCGCTGCCTGCCTCCAGACGAGGACCGGTGACGCTGACACAGGAGCTATCGCGACTTATGGAACCTGTTCCGTTCGCAGCCGCCTTCGACGAGGCGGCCATGCAGGCGGCCATCGATGAAGCCTCGGCGGCCGCTGCCAAGGGCGAGGTGCCCATCGGTGCGGTGGTTGTCCGGAACGGCGAGATCATCGCCCGGGCACACAATCTGCGCGAGACCGACCGCAATCCTCTAGCTCATGCGGAGATCCTGGCGATCGGCGCCGCCGCACAGATGGTAGGAGCATGGAGGCTCTCCGACTGCGAGATCTACTGCACCCTTGAGCCTTGTCCCATGTGTGCAGGAGCCATCGTGGCGGCACGCATGCGCGGGCTCTACTTCGGGGCCTACGATCCCAAGGCGGGGGCGGTCTCGTCGCTTTACGGGATGCTCTCCGACCCCAGGCTCAACCACGAGACGCCTTGGACCGGCGGGGTCAGGGAGGGAGAGTGCGGAGACTTGCTCTCCGGGTTCTTCGACTCGCTGCGAACTGATTAGTATGTCACCGGACCGGAGGGGTGCGAGAGTGGCCGAATCGGGCGGTCTCGAAAACCGTTGTGTCGCAAGGCACCGTGGGTTCGAATCCCAC
Source organism: Actinomycetes bacterium (assembly GCA_021818355.1). GTDB lineage: Bacteria > Actinomycetota > Acidimicrobiia > Acidimicrobiales > Acidimicrobiaceae > Acidithrix. The sequence goes on from JAKAEN010000125.1 coordinate 5,677, forward strand.
CCCCTCCGCCACTGATTCTGGGTTTTTGCGAAAGTGAGGGCCCCGAGGTGACGAAACCCCTCGCCATAGCCCCTGAAGGCCTCCGGGAGGTTGTCGCCGTCGCCAGTTTGTGCGGGTTCCTCGATCAGGCTCCCCTTTGCCGATGAAATCCGCCTCACGTGATCCTTGCGCTGCCCCTCCTACCTCGGAACACGCCCCAGAATGCGCGAGCTCTGCTTGGTGACGCCCGGAACATGGTGTACTTTCGTGCGAGTGGCGCTCGACGGCGAGCATTTCTTCCACGCATGCACGCCGACCCGTTAGGAGGTCGACATCGTAGGCCGCCTCTCGTCGGTGCGGTCATCAGGGGTAAGTACGCCGAAGGAGGGCACCGGACGGGAGAAGCCGCGACGGTCAACGCCTCCGGTTGGAGTGGGATACTCGTCACGCGGACTTGCTGGACTGCTCAGGTCACGACGCTTCGGCTGTACCCCCCGGCTTATTCTCCTGTCTCACACCCCTGAAGCAGTCGCCGACCTTTTCAGGCTCGCCCTCCACCCTCGTCCAGGCGGTGCGCCATCCAAGACCGCATCCCTTCCTTAGCGGCCAAAGCCATCGCCGTCGGGTGAGATGTGAACCCGTGCATCGCCTCCGGGAACACTCGGACCTCCACGTCGTTGCCAGCGGCCGCAAGCCGGGCCGCCAAGGCAAAGTTGTCTTCGAGAAGCACGTCCAGACTTCCAACCAGAAGCAGAGTCGGCGGCAGGTTCCGAAGATCCCCATAGAGGGGAGAAATGTCCGGATCGGTTCTGTCGGCAACCTGGCCGGCGTATGCCTGGATAAACCACTCGTCGGCAAACAGGCGACCTCCGGGGGACCTTCCACTCAGGTCGTAGGCGCCGAACTGAAGAACGGCTCCGGCGATCCCATCCGCAAGGTGCCGGTCACGCAGCCTGAGTAGCGTCACCATCGCGAGCGTGGCGCCGGCGGAGGCGCCGCCGATCAGCACCCTCTCAGTACCGAACATCCTTGGACCTTCCTCGATGATCCATCGAGCGGCGATTTCGCAATCGTCGGGGGCAGCCGGCCAAGGATGTTCGGGCGCCAGCCGATAGTCGACGCTCACGACCGCGACATCGAGCGCATCGGCAAGGCGTGCGTTGGCGGTGTCGCCGCGCGCGGCGGAGTCCATGTAGAAGCCGCCGCCATGAATGTCGAGATATATCGCCCTAGCGTTCCCCGCGACGGGCCTGGTCACCCTCACCGGGACCTGCCCATCGTCAATACGGGCAATGCCCTCAACTGCCCGCGAGGCGGCCTGCCCGGCTGGAATGAGGCCTCGGGCTTGTAGCAGCTCCTCGTAATTGGACGGACCCTTCTGGCCCCCTGCGGCCTGTTTGGCCAGATAGAACGCCCGGCTCTCGTCCACGTATGGAAGCAGGGCGTCGTCGATGAATTCCTTTAGGGAAATATTCATGCTCCCGCCTCCAGCTACTGCATCACCACGGCGTCAGCCACGTGCACTGACGATAGAAGGTCGAGCCGCCATTTCGCCACCTTTCGCGGCCGGTAAGCCATCCTCAGCGCTCCAGAGTCGGCAACGATCTATCCGCGCGAGAGACCGGGCTTGATATCACCGGGTCAGATTCTCCGGGTACCGGCCGAATCTGCACAAGATACGGGACGCGATCTGTGCAGATCCGTGCCGATCATTCCCTGCTAACGTGCTGGGTGCCATGAACTCCTTCGAGCACCTGACCACTCCACGCCTTGCTTTGCGCCCATTTGATCCCGAGACGGCCAGAGCTGTGGTCGAGGGGGACTTGAGCATGCTGGAACCAGCCGAAGGTTGGCCGCATGAGGACACGGTCGACGGATTGTCGGGCGCCGTCAAGTACGGCTGGCCCGCCGGATGGATGATAACGCTGGGAGGCAAGATCATTGGCGACTGCGGCACTCATGGCCCGGCCGACCCCCAAGGAGTGATAGAGATCGGATATGGTCTTGCCGCCAATTACCGGGGTCACGGGTTCGGCACCGAGGTGGTAGGGGCGGTCACCAATTGGCTTCTGGGCCTCCCGGAGATCTCGGCCGTGGTCGCATCCACGCTCGCCGACAACTTCCCCAGCCGCCGTGTGCTCGAAAAGAATGGCTTTAGCTTCACCGGCTTCGACGACGAGGGGCAGGCGCTCTATCGACGCGATGCTGCCACGGCACGCTAAGAGCGCCGTGTCGCCTGTGAAAGCCGCTGACCGGAGCGGGCCGGGTTACCTCGCAGTATCCCGGCACTCTTTGTTTCAGCGGAGATGCTCCCCCGCGGGCAACCAACGGGCCGAACGGAGGTGCGTTTCCAACCCTTCCGTTCCATTTGCGGGAGCGGAAGGCGCTTACCAAGCGGCTGGGCGCGCACCTGTCAGGCGGGGAACGAAGAAGCGACCCGCTTCGGGGAATCAATCTCTGAGACGGGTCGCACTCCTGCGCGCCTAAGCCGCTACTCCTCGACCAGCTCGATCAATGTACCGAAAGCGGCCTTGGGGTGGATGAAAGCGACCGTGGTATTGCGCGAACCGGGCCGCGGCACCTTGTCGACCGTCTCGTACCCCATCTCCTGTGCCAGCTTGAGC
>JAKAEN010000126.1 GCA_021818355.1 Actinomycetes bacterium
CCTACCCGGCGCTCAGGGGCACATCCACCAGGTCTATGACGCTCCCGTCCTTGGCGGAGAGGTCGAAGACCCGAAGGGTGATCGCCCCGGTCAACTGTGCGGTGTAGGGGATCGAGACGCTCCAAGGCCCCCAGTCGCCCATCATGCCCGTGGCGGCGCCGTCATAGACCACCTGGCCGGAGCTGTTGAGGAGTTGGATCTTGAACTGGCCTTCGAAGACGTTGGCGAGACCCGAGACCGCTATTGGGCTGGTGACGGTGGAGAAGGCCGGTGGCTTGTCGACAAAGATCGGCGCCAGTGCGTGATCGTAGAAGTCCTCGCGCGTGGAGGGATGGTCAAGGATGATGCCCTCGCTGCTGAAGACCGTTGTTACGGTGCCGTCGATCTTGAAGGTGACCCGCTGAACGGTGGGGAACTGGGTGAGGGTGTAGGTCACCTGAGCCAGCCGCAGGAACATCGAGGTGGAGCCGCCTCCTGATTCGAACGCGGAAGACAGGTTCACGGTGGCCGTCCCGTTCGCGATCGACAGTCCGAGCAGGCTGGTGCCGGCCGGGATCGAGGAGGTCAGGCCGATGGCCGTTTCACGAGGTGACGGTCCGCCCAGAAGTTCCTTCATGGCCGCGGTTGCGACCGCCACGGTGTATTTCGGTTGGCGGAGCACCGGATAGAGATGGGTGTCCTTGGAGAAGTACACCGATACACCTACGGTCGGAGTGCTTGTCGTGGTCGACGGTTGCGTCGTCGTGGTTGGCGGCTGAGTCGTGGTCGGCGCCGCCGTGGTAGTCGTGGAAGTCGAACTCGAGCTTCCGCAGCTCGCCGCCGTAAGCGCCAGGAGTCCGAGAAAGACGCTCAATAGCCCGGCCCGCCGGCTTTCCTTGCGTGCCATGAACATGACGCCACCTCCTTCTGGGCGTGGCTGGTTCCCTCGGGCTGAAGTATCGGTCCCGGGTGCGGCGCTCAGAAGGGGAGAAGGTCCCGGATGTCCTGGCCGGTGGCCAATGACACATTCCGGGGAAAGGAAGAAGGGCCGGCGTCAAGACCACTGGGGGGTGCGGTATGGCTTGGCTCCGGCCCTTCTGCTTTTAGGTGGGAGATTGGTTAGGCCTGGGCCTTCTCCGCCTCGGCGATCTTCTCGCGGACCTCCTCCATGTCGAGGGCGCGGATCTGGGTGATGAGGCTGTCCAGCGCGGATGCGGGGAGTGCGCCGGGCTGGGCGTAGAGGAGGATCTGGTCCCTGAAGGCCATCAGAGTGGGGATCGACATGATCTGGAAGGCGCCCGCGAGCTCCTGCTGGGCTTCGGTGTCCACCTTGGCGAAGACGATGTCGGGGTTCTCGGTGGAGGCCTTCTCGTAGACCGGGGCGAACATGCGGCAGGGTCCGCACCAGGAAGCCCAGAAGTCGATGAGCACGATGTCGTTGCTCTTAACGGTCTCCTCAAAGGATTCGGAGGTGAGATTTACTGTCGCCATTTTGCCCTTCCGTCTTGGGTGGTTTCGGTTCGCCTAAGTACAACACTATACCCCCGTGGGTATTCCCTGGGGCGCAAACGGGACTTTGGACTCTGTCCGATCAGGCCCCGAGCGCGGACTCGATACGTTGTGCCTCGGCGTCGGCATCGTCCGATGAAATGATCAGTTCGTCCCAAGGTTGGTCCTCGAGTTCGATGACTACGGCCGCCCGGTGGCCGTGAACTGCCACGAAGGCCTTGTGGCCGACTCCGATCCAGGTGCCCACAGCTACCACCAGGGGTATGCCGGTCCCGATCCTGATCCCGCTTATCTCGGCGTAGGGATTGTCGGCCACGCGAACGGCGCGAACCGCACTGAGCGGGAAGCGGAGGTTCGAATGGATGCCCTCGATCTTCTCCAGCGGTGAGAGCTCCACCAGGAGCTCGTCGCCCTCGATTTTGATTTCTGCCATGAGCCGTAGCCTAGCCGGGTCATCCCTGCCACCTCGGGGGCATTCGGCGGGCCGATGCGGTGGAATTCGTGCCAATACGGCCCGAAAGGGAAGTGCCGGGCGGCTGGAGGTGTTGATGCAAGCGGATCGCATTAAGCGGTGAGTTCGCAACAACGGTTGCCGGGGCGAAGAGGACCCGCTGGCCCGAAGGCATTTTGTCCGAAGGGCCGGAATCCTTGTTGCGAACTACTCGCAATAGCCATAGCATTTGGTGGGAGCTATCAGGAGGGCATGAGTGGCTGCCGGAACCAGGCGTTTCGCATTCGACCTGAGTGCGCATGAGAAGAGGACACTTACCTTCACCTTCGGGGTGGTCCTCCTCCTGCACGTGGTGGGGTGGGGAATCATCCTGGCCTTGGTCGTGCCGCGCCACTACCACTTCCTCGGCATCGGCATCGCCCTGACCGCCTACACGCTCGGCATGCGCCACGCCTTCGACGCGGACCACATCTCAGCCATCGACAACACCACCCGCAAGTTCATGCAGGAAGGCAAGCGGCCGATGAAGGTCGGCTTGTACTTCTCCCTTGGCCACTCCTCTGTGGTCTTCGCCCTCGGCGCGATCCTCGTCTTCGCGGCCAAGGGCCTCTTCCACCAGGTCGCAAACCAGAACTCCACGCTGCACGCCTTCGGAGGTCTGGTCGGGACCATCGTTTCCGGCTCCTTCCTCTACCTGATCGCCATCATTAATCTGGTGGTCCTGGCCGGAATCATGCGTTCCTATAAGGGCCTTCGCGCCGGCAACTACGACGAGGACGCGCTGTCCGCGGTGCTGAACAAGCGCGGGCTCTTCTCCAGGGTTTTTGGCAAGCTCCTGGGCGCCATCAAGAAGGAAGGCCACATGTACCCGGTGGGGTTCCTCTTCGGGCTCGGCTTCGACACCGCCACCGAGGTGGCCCTGCTGGCCTTCACCGCCGGTGCGGCGTCGACGGGGCTTCCCTTCTACGCGATCCTCGCCCTTCCGATCCTCTTCGCCGCCGGGATGACCCTCTTCGATACCCTGGACGGGACCTTCATGAACTTCGCCTACGGCTGGGCGTTCTCCTCCGCCGCGCGGAAGATCTTCTACAACTTCACCATTACCGGGCTATCCATCCTGGTGGCGCTCTTTATCGGCACTGTGGAGCTGGGAGCGATCCTGGCCAGCGAGCTCGGGCTGAGCGGCGGGGTCTGGAACTTCGTCTCCAACTTCAACATCAACAAAGCGGGCATGTACCTGGTCGCCCTCTTCGTAGCGACCTGGCTGGTGGCTCTGGCGGTTTGGAAGCTCGGCAGGTTCGAGGAGAGGATTCCCACTCCCGCCCCGGCACTGGCCGAGCTGCCCGAGCACTCCGCCTGAGGGCACGCCCGCTCGAGTTCGGCGTCCCAAGGCGCCGGCGCACAACCCCCGGGTGCCACAGCCTGGGCTGAGGGCGTGCGTGCGGCTAAATTGGTCCTGGTTCGGACGATCCAGGGGAGGCACTCTTGACAAGCGTGGACGAGGCGCAGGCCGGCAACGGCTCGGAGGCCGCCTACCCGTCTCCAGTACTTGCCTGGGCCGTTTTCCTGCTAAGCGTGGTCGGCGTGGGCCTGTCGGTCTATCTCTTCTACGCCCACCTGAACACTCCCGCAGTCCTCGCCTGTCCCGAGAACGCCACTATCAACTGCGCCAAGGTGACCACCTCGCCGCAGTCGTACTTCCTGGGCATCCCGGTTTCGCTCCTCGGCCTCATCTTCTACGTGGTCTTCGCTGTGGTCAACTTCCCGCGGTTGGCCGGTGGCCGCGCGCTCGGCATGGCGCGCTTGGTGATGGCCGTGGGCGCGATGGCCTTCGTGCTCTGGCTGGTTTACGCCGAGCTTCTGCTGGTCGGCGCGATCTGCCTCTACTGCACCGGTGTGCACCTGGTGACCCTGGCCATCTTCCTGCTGGTGGTCTATGCCTCGGTGCAGGGCGGCCTGTTCTCGAGGCGCTCCTAGTCCAGAATCGCCGCGCCGCCGACCGCCAACTGGGCCAGCACGCGCTCCGAGTCGCCCGGCTCCACGTCGACGCCGCGCGAGGCGCTGGTGATGACCGTGGTCTTCAGCCCGGCGGAAAGCGAATCCGCGGCGGTGGCGCCGACGCAGTAGTCGGTGGCCAGTCCGCAGACGTAGAGATGGCGGACCCCCGCTATCGCCAGAAGGCTGCCGAAGGTCGGTGAGGTGGGGTCGGGCTCGAGTGTGGCGGCGAAGGCGGAATAGTCGTCCCGACCCGGGTTGTACCCCTTGTAGACCACCACTCCGCTCGACACCGGCTCGAGGCCCGGGTGGAACTCCCAGCCCGCGGTCCCGACGACGCAGTGAGCGGGCCACACGCCTCCTTGGTCGCTGAAGCTGGCGTGATCGGCGGGGTGATGATCCTTGGAGTAATAGACGGGGCGTCCGGCCGCCGCGAAGTGCCGGGCCAATTCGTTGGCGGGCTCGACCACCGCGTCGCCATCGCTCACGGCAAGGCTGCCACCGGGGCAGAAGTCGCCCTGTACGTCCACAATGACCAGGGCGGCGTCGTTCAGATCAAGGTCGAACTCCATACTTCGAAGATATCGCCCCGCCCGCCGTAATCGTCTGGCTTGTTCGTCACCTGCCCCGGGGCTACAGTCTTACGGGTCATCGGTGGTGTAGGGAGGTGGGCCATGGCGGCGGCTGCACTCAGCGGTATCGAGCGCGGAGAGGCCGGGCGTCCCAGTTGGCCGTTGGAGCCGGTTGTGCTGGCCGATCAGGATCATTTTCTGGAGAGGTTCCTTCCCGCCTATCTGCGCGCCGCCGCCTCCTTTGCCGACGACATCGCCGGGTGGAGCAGGCTGCCCGCTCTGGTGGCCCTCGTCCCGGGTGGGAGGCTCGGCCCCCGCAAGCAGGATCTGGCCTCCTTGGGCGAGCTGGCCGCCTCGGAGAGGAGGGCCCGCGGGGCGGGACTGGTCTGCTTCGCGGTGCTGCGGCCGCCACTGGGCTGGCTCAAGCCCTGGGCCGAGCGTCGCCTCGGCGCGGCGGGTTCCGCATCCGGCGTGGAGGTGGTTCCCGTCTACGTGCGCCCCGACTATCCCGAGCACTCCGCCGCCTTGGTGCTCGCGAGGCTGGAGGCGGAGTTGCGGGCGCGGAGCCGCGCCTGAGCCGGCCGCCCTGGCGGCGCACCGGCGCGGGGGCGGTTAGCTTCTTGGCCTATGGCGGGGCGTGCTGGAGATGAGCAGGAGCGCGAGCGGCGATTGGAGATCCTCCGCCGCCTGGCCGAGGCCTATCCCGGCAGCGCCCGGGACCTCTGCGAACTCGAGTTTGCCGACCCCTTCCAATTGCTGGTGGCCACCATCCTCTCCGCCCAGTGCACCGACGAGCGGGTGAACATGGTGACGAGGGACCTCTTTGCCCGGTACCCCTCACCCGAATCTCTGGCCGCCGCCGACCCCGAGGAGGTCGAGCGGATCGTCTACCCGACCGGGTTCTTCCGCGCCAAGGCGGCCAACGTGCTCAAAGTCTCCACCGCGGTGGCCGAGCGGGGTGGAGCGGTTCCACTGACCATGGACGAGCTGACCCGCCTGCCCGGAGTAGGGCGCAAGACGGCGAACGTAGTGCTCTCGGTCGCCTTCGGCGAGCCCGGCCTGCCGGTCGACACCCACGTCGCCCGCCTCTCCAAGCGCCTGGGCCTGACCCAGTCGGGAGACCCGGTCAAGATCGAGGCCGAGCTCATGTCCTGGGTACCGCCCGAGGAGACCGGCCCTCTCAGCCTGAGGCTGATCCTGCACGGCCGCCGGGTGTGCAAGGCGAAGAAGCCCGACTGCCCCTCCTGCGTACTCGCCGACATCTGCCCCAGCGCAACTCTGCCGTAGAACTCGGCACGCCCACCGGGCTTTGGGTAGGCTTTGGCCGGTCGAGCTGCGAAGTGGAGGAACAATGCCCGAGCCGTGGACCGACGCCTACGTCGACTCCCTCCTTGACAAGTACGCCAAGCGCCCCGCGAATCTGGCCCGGATGATCGTCGACGCAGGCCCCTGGCGGGGCGGACTCGACTATCTGGGACCCGATGGCGAGAGCTCACACTCCATGCCGGAGCTGGAGGAGAAGTCGGCCTCGGTGGCCGCCTATCTCGCCGCCCACGGGGTGAGCAAGGGGGACAGGGTGGGAGTGCTCCTGCCCAAGGGCCCGGAGCTGGTGGTCTCCGCCCTGGCTGTGTGGAGGCTGGGGGCGGCCTACGTGCCCCTCTTCACCGCCTTCGGGACCGACGCCATCGCAATGCGCGTCAAGGACTCCGAGGCCTCCTACGTCATCACCGACGCCGCCAACTTCGCCAAGGTGGATCTGGCCTCGATGGGCTCCTGCAGGGTGCTCCTGGTGGGAGAGGAGCCGGTGGGCGGCACTGAGAGCTGGTCGAATGCGGTGGACACCCCGCCTCGGGACGGGTACGTGGACATCGGTCCCCAGGACATGATCGTGCTTCTCTACACCTCGGGCACCACCGGGGCGCCCAAGGGCGTGCCGGTTCCCCTCTGGGCGCTGGCCGGCTTCGAGGCCTACATGACTCTGGGGATCGGCCTCAGGGACTCCGACCGCTTCTGGAATCTGGCCGATCCCGGCTGGGCCTATGGTCTCTACTACGGCCTGATCGGGCCGATGATTCTCGGCCACCGGATCCTTTACGTGAACCGCCCCTTCGACCCCAACTCGGTCGAGGAGATCTGGCGGCGTTATGGGATCACCAACTTCGCCGCGGCCCCCACGGCCTACCGTGCCATGCGATCGGCGATCGGCGATCGCAAGGTGCAGGGATCCCCCGTGGTCATGTCCTCGGCGGGGGAGCCTCTCAACCCGGAGGTGATCCACTGGGCCAAGGCCACTCTCGGCGTGGAGATTCGCGACCATTACGGCCAGACCGAGCTCGGCATGGTCATCAACAATCACAACGACGGCAGGCTGCGCAACGAGGCGGTCCCGGGGTCGATGGGGCTGCCCACGCCGGGGATACGTGCGGTGGTGGTCGCTGAGGGCTTCGTCGAACAGGGTCCGGGCAAGGACGGGGAGGTGGCGATCGACGCCGGGGCCTCGCCGCTCTTCTGGTTCCCCGGGTACTACCGCGCGCCCGAGCGCACCGCCGAGCGCTTCAGCCCCGACCGGCGCTACTATCTGACCGGCGACGTGGCCTCCACCGACGGGAGCGGGAACTTCTTCTTCGCCGGCCGCTCGGACGACGTCATCCTCACCGCGGGCTACCGCGTGGGGCCATTCGAGGTCGAGTCGGCGGTCATGTCCCATCCCAAGGTGGCCGAGTGCGCGGTCATCGGCGTGCCGGACGAGCTGAGGGGCGAATCGATCAGGGCTTATGTGGTGCTGCGCCCCGGCACTCAGGCGGGCCCGGAGCTGGAGGGCGAGATCCAACAGCTGGTCCGCGAGCGCCTCTCCAAGACCTCCTATCCCCGCGAGGTGCTGGTGGTCGAGGAGTTGCCCAAGACCCCCAGCGGCAAGGTGCAGCGCTTCCTGCTGCGCGCGGGGGCCGCGGGCTAGGCGGACCTCTGCGCCTTGGCTATCCCCCGGATCGCACTGGCCAGCGCCCGCTCGACCGCTATGAGGTGGACGCTGACGGTGTCGGCCGGATCCCGCGACAGCTCGTCGGTGATGCGCCGCAGACGCACCTCGATTTCCTCGAGCGCGGTCTGCATCGAGGAGAGTTCTGCCTTGACGCCTGCCATGGCTGACACCCTAAGCCGCCAAAGGGCTCGATTCCGCCGGGAAAGCCAGCCCAGGCGGCCTATTAGGCTTAGGCGCAAATGCTGAAGACCCTGGACCTGAGAGAGACGGCGGGGGACTACCTGCGCCACCTGCCCCGCCCCAAGGCGGCCACCTTTCCGCCCACCGAGGCGGTGCGCGAGATCGTGACGGCGGTGCGGGAGAGGGGAGACGCCGCCCTGATCGAGCTGACCGAGCGCTTTGACGGCGTCACCCTCACCGATCTCGAGGTAAGCCGTTCCCAGATGCAGGCGGGATACGAGCGCATCTCCGACGAGCTGCGCGAAGCCCTCGAGGTGGCGGGTGAGGCCATCCGCGGCTACTACGAGCTCGAGCTGCACGACGATCGCGAGTTCCATCACAACGGCGTGGTTGTTCAGCAGCTCACCATCCCGGTGGCCGTGGCGGGATGCTACGTCCCCGGAGGTAAGGCGAGGTATCCCTCCAGCGTGCTGATGACCGCCATTCCCGCCCGGGTTGCCGGGGTTGAGGAGGTCATCCTCTGTGTCCCGCCCAAGGCCGACGGGACCATCGACGACGCCACCTTGGCCGCCGCCTACATCGCCTCGGTCGACCATCTGTATTCCATT
>JAKAEN010000127.1 GCA_021818355.1 Actinomycetes bacterium
ATCTAAGGGGCCCGCCGCTAAGCCGCCGACGAGGGATTGGAACGCCTGTGACCTGCCCGAATTGCCATCAAGGTACGACCGTCGAGATCAACCTGCGCATCTCCACCCACCTGGTTACGCTTCGCTCCTGCTCGATGTGCGAGAGCCGTTGGTGGAAGGCCGACGACAACGACGTCGAGGTGGGCGAGGTTCTCGAGCTCGCCACCGCGATGCGCCGCTAGCCGGAGCGAACCTCCTCGGCGCAACCACTCCCGGCCGCCCTTAGGACTTCCTGAACTGGCACGCCGCCCAAAGCGCTCGCATCCAGGGTAGAAATTAAACTCGAGTATGCAAGTCCAAGCGGAAGCCGAGACCCATCCCGGTGGCCAAGGCGCCGCCACGATTCCACAGGCGGCCCCACGGCCGGCCGTCGACCGCTGGCTTGCCTATGGCGCAGTCGTGGCGGGCGCCCTGTTCGTCCTGTGGCAGCTCCACCCCAGCCTTATCTTCTCCAACACCACGACCGCCGGCGGAGACACCGGCGCCCACTTCTCGGTGCCGTGGTTCTACATCCACAACATCCTTGACCACTTCCGCCTGACCGGCTGGAGCTCGTCCTGGTACGACGGTTATCCGCTCTACGTCTTCTACTTCCCCTTCCCGGGGGTGCTGACCGCCCTGTTCGGCCTCTTCGTCCCCTACGGCGTGGCCTTCAAGCTGACCACCGTGGCCGGGTCGCTCGCCCTGCCGGCGGCCATCTACTATTTCGCACGCTCTCTGAAGCTCTCCTACCTGCTGGCGGGGATCTCCTCGATCATGGCGGTCGTATATCTCTTCGACCGCTCCTACACCATCGACGGCGGGAACATCGCCTCCACGCTGGCTGGGGAGTACTCCTTCTCGATCTCTCTGGCGCTCGCCTTCTTCGCGCTGGCGGTGCTGCTGGTGGCACCGGGCCGCTTCAGGCGTAGGGTGCTCGCCGGAGTGCTGCTCACTCTGTCGCTGCTCTCGCACATCCTGCCCGCCGCATTCGCGGTGGCGGTGCTGGCGCTCCTGGCCGTGATGCGCAGGGATCGCAAGACGGTGCTCGGGGCGGGGGTGGCGGTGGGCCTGATGGTGCTCCTTTCCGCGCTGTGGGAGCTGCCTCTCCTCGACACCTACGCCTACTCGACCTCGATGGGCTGGTCGCGCATTACAACATTCATGGCCACTCTCGCCCCTGCGGACCTGAGGATCTTCATCGCGCTTGCCGCGGTGGGCTTCGCCGCCTCGGTGGCCATGCGCATCGAGTTCGGCCTGGTCTTCGGGATCGGATCGATAGCCTCCGCGCTCGCCTTCGTCGCCTTCCCCCTGAAGGCGGTCTACAACGGGCGCATGCTTCCCTTCTACGTGATCGGCATCTACATGCTGGCGGGGATCGGCGTGCTCACCCTGCTGGAGTTGATTCCGGCGGCGGTCTCCTCGATTCGTGCCCTCTATGACCACCTGGAACCCGGCCGTGAAGGAGGCTTCGGCTTCACCGACTTCATGGGTTGGCAGGACTCCGACCGCTCCCATGCGGGAGAGGTGGAACCCTCCAGCGAAGGGCTGGCGGCGATAGGCTCCGCGGTGAGTCGGCTGCGCAGGCAGCTCGGCCTGAGACGGCGAGGGGCTTTCCTGGCCGCAGCGCTGGCAATGCTGCTGGCCGCGCTGGTGCCGTTGGTGCGCATGCCGGCCTGGAGTCCCATCAAGGGCGACACCAGCTTCGTGCCCGGGTGGATCCAGTGGAACTACAGCGGCTACGAGGCCAAGGCGGGCTTTCCCGCCTACCGGGCACTGATGCTCCAGATGAAGAGTGTCGGCTCCCAGTACGGTTGCGGACGCGCCATGTGGGAGTACAACTCCAACCAGAACGACTTCGGCACCCCCATGGCCCTGATGCTGCTTCCCTACTGGACCAACAACTGCATCGACTCCATGGAGGGCCTCTTCTTCGAGTCATCGGCGACGACGCCGTACCACTTCATGAACCAGTCAGAGCTCTCCGCCTCCCCGTCCGACGCCATGGCGGGCCTTCCCTATTCGGGTGTGAACGTGGCCCTGGGGATCCAGCACCTGCAGCTGCTCGGCGTCCGCTACTACATGGCCTTCACGCCATCCATCGTGGCGGCGGCGGACAAGAATCCCTCGCTGCGCCAGATCGCGACCGTCCCGCCCGTCGACCCCTCCTCCTCCATCCCGGTCCTGACCGAGACCTGGCACATCTACCTGGTGAAGAATTCGTCGCTGGTCGAGCCCCTGGCGCAACAGCCGGTGGTGATGCGAGGAGTGACCCCGGGCCAGGCCAGCTGGCTCGGGCCATCGCTCTCCTTCTATCAGAACCCGTCCGAGTACCAGGTGGAGCGGCTCATGACCGGCCCGGCCTCCTACCAGCGGGTGGCGCCCTACTCCAAGGTTCTTACCACCAGCCCCGAGCCCAAGGTCACCATCAGCAATCTCTCGGTCAGCAATGACACGGTCGCCTTCGACGTCTCCAAGGTCGGCGTGCCGGTGCTGGTCAAGGTCTCCTACTTTCCCAACTGGCATGCGAGCGGCGCCCAGGGGCCGTACAGGGCCACTCCGAACCTGATGGTGGTCGTTCCCACCTCGCGCCACGTCGTCCTCTCCTACGGGCGCACAGCGGCCGACTGGGCCGGAATCCTCGTCACCTTCCTCACCGTGCTGGGCATCGTGGCGGCCGGCATCCTGTTGCGCATGCGCTCCCGCCGCGTGCCCGTACGGCCCGAGGAGTCGGAAGTACCTGCCCAGGTGGAAGAGAGTTTGGATGCCGAGGCGGGGGATCCGGCCGAGCTACCCTGAGCCCCCCGGGGCGGGTTGAACCGGGGGTTGCGGCCAACTAGAGTCAGTGTTCCGTGTTCGGCTCCGCGCCCGGGCGCGCCGTCTTCGGCTCGCCGGGGCCGCTGAGACATACGAGGTTTTTCATGGATCGACTCGACAAGATTTTCAAGGCTTACGACGTGCGCGGCCTTGTGCACGACGAGCTGGACGCGGAGGTGGCCGAGGCGATCGGCTACGCCTTCGCCCGCTTCGCCAAGGCCCCGCGCATCGTCGTGGGCCGCGACATGCGCCCCTCGGGTGAGTTGCTGGTCGAGGCCTTCATGGCCGGCGCCAACCGCGCCGGAGTGGCGGTGGACGACATTGGGCTCTGCTCCACCGACATGCTCTATTTCGCCTCCGGCCGCCTGGACGAGCCGGGAGCCACCTTCACCGCCTCGCACAACCCGGCCCAGTACAACGGGATCAAGATGTGCCTGGCCGGCGCGCGGCCGGTTGGCGAGCAGACCGGCCTGGCCGACATAAAGGAAGGGGCCAGGGCCTTCCTTGCCTCCCGTCCGGCCGAGCAGAAGCCCGGTGGCGAGAACCGCAAGGTTGAGATCCTCGACGCCTTTGCCGACCACGTGCGCTCCTTCGTCGACCTGGGTGCGCTCCGGCCGCTCAAGGTGGTGGCCGACACCGCCAACGGCATGGGCGGCCTGGTGGTCCCGGCCATCTTCGAGAAGCTCCCCTTCGACCTCGCTCTGCTCTATCCCGAGTTGGACGGCAACTTCCCCAATCATCCCGCCGACCCGATCCAGCCCGAGAACCTGGTCGACCTGAAGGCCAGGGTCCTGGCCGACGGCGCCGATGTCGGTCTGGCCTTCGACGGCGACGCCGACCGGGTCTTCCTCGTCGACGACAAGGCGGCTCCGCTGTCGGGATCGCTAACCACCGCGTTGGTGGCCAAGGCCATGCTGGAGGCCAATCCCGCATCGACCGTCCTGTACAACCTGATCTGCTCCAAGGCGGTCCCCGAGGTGATCGCGGAGAACGGCGGCCGGGCGGTGATGACCCGGGTGGGGCACTCCTTCATCAAGGAGGTAATGGCCCAGGAGGGCGCCGTCTTCGGGGGTGAGCACTCCGGCCACTACTACTTCCGCGACAATTACCGGGCCGACTCAGGCATCATCGCCGCGCTCATCGTTCTCGAGCAGATCTCCAAGTCCGGGCTCCCGCTCTCGGAGCTTCGCAAGCCGTTCGAACGCTACAGCGACTCCGGCGAGGTCAACACGCGTGTGAACGACGCCAAGGCTGTGATCGCCTTCATCCGCAACGCCTACGATGGTCGTGCCGAAGTGAACGAGATGGACGGCCTCACGCTCGACTTCGGCGACTGGTGGTTCAACGTGCGCCCCTCAAACACCGAGCCTCTGCTGCGCCTCAACCTCGAGGCGCGCACGCCGGAGGAAGTGGCCTCGCGCCTCTCCGAGGTGCTGGCCGTCATCGCCAAGGCCGACAGTTTCTAGGAGGGGTCGATGGGGCTTGCACCCGAGCTGATCGATTTGATCGTCTGTCCCGACGACAAGGGCGAGCTTTGGTACGTGGAGGGGGAGGAGATCCTCTACAACCCGCGTATGCGCCGCAAGTACAGGATCGAAGACGGGATACCCGTGCTGCTGGTCGAGGAGTCCGAGATCGTCGACGAGGCGGAGGACGCCAGGTTGCGCGCCTTGCCCCACCAGGAGACCGGCAAAGGCTGAGGCCTGCACCGACCTTCCTTTTTTGTGCGACACTTGTTGCATGCTCCGCCCTGGCACGCCCCGGCTGCGGTTCACACTGTTCCTTCACGAACGCACCGGCTCCGCCGCCGGCCCGGTGCGCGCATCAATGGCGGCACGGAGGCTGATAAGAGATGAGCGAGTGGCCGTACGAGGTCGCCGATTCGCTGGGTATGTGGGACGCCACCGCCTCGCTGCCCGAGCAGGTGGCCGCCGCCGCCGCTCAGGTGGCGGAGCTTCCGGGCCTTCCCGACCGGGAGAAGGTGGAGAACATAGTCGTCTTCGGCATGGGGGGCTCGGGTATAGCCGGTGATGTGCTCGTGGCCGCAGCCGGTCCGGTGCTTCCGGTGCCGGCGACGGTGGTGAAGTCCTACACCACGCCCGCCTACGTCACCACCGGGACCCTGGTCTTCGCAATCTCCTTCTCGGGCGCCACAGAGGAGACCGTCGAGGCGGCGGGCATGGCCCTTGAGCTCGGGGCCCAGGTGGTCTTCGTGGCCTCCGGTGGCGAGCTGGCCCAGATGGCCCGTGACACCGGATCGCTCCTCATCCCCGTCCCCGAGTCGATTCCCCAGCCCCGCGCTGCGCTAGGCGCGGTCTCCATCCCGCCGTTGGCCGTGCTGGACGCCATAGGGCTCTTCCCCGGCGGCGGCTACTGGATCGACCAGACCGTCTCGCAGCTGCAGCGCAGGCGTGACCAGCTCGTCAGCCGACGCTCCCAGGCCGAGGAGATCGCCCGCCACCTGGAGGGCAAGCTGACCATGCTGCACTCGGCGGGCTCGGTGGGCAAGGCCGCGACCACCCGCTGGCGCGCGCAGATTAACGAGAACGCCAAGGCGATGGCATTTGCCTCCATCTACCCGGAGAACTGTCACAACGAGCTCGCCGGTTGGAGCAGCCTGGCGGAGACCACCAAGCGCGACCTGGCGGTGGTAAGGCTGCGCCATGACAATGAGCATCCCCAGATCAACCGCCGTTACGAGATAACGGCGGACTTCATCGACCCTTACGTGAACGAGGCCCTCGAGGTTCGCGCCCAGGGAGAGGGGGAGCTGGCGCAGTTCTTCGACCTGGCCCTGGTGGGCGACTTCGTCTCCTTGCACCTTGCCGGTGCCTACGGCGTGGACCCGGGGCCGATCCCGGTCCTCAGCGCGCTCAAGGCCCAGCTGAAGAGCCCGGGCGCCTGAGCCCGGCAAAAACCGCCCTGCGCGGGTCCCGGCCTAAGCTGTGAGGCCCGAGCAGGATAGACGAGAGAAAGCATCGCAATGCAATTCGACATAGCCGACATCGGCCTTGCGGAGGCGGGAAGGCGCCGCATCAGCTGGGCTGATTCAGAGATGCCGGTACTGGCATCCATCAGGGAGCGCTTCGCCCGCGAAAAGCCGCTGGCCGGGCAGGTGGTGGCGGCATGCATGCACATCACCACCGAGACCGCCAACCTGCTGCGCACCCTGAAGGCGGGCGGCGCCGAGGTCTACGCTTGCGCTTCCAATCCGCTCTCCACCCAGGACGACGTGGCGGCGGCCCTCGTCAAGTACGAGCAGATCCCGGTCTTTGCCATCCGCGGCGAGGACGACGCCACCTACTACTCCCACATCGACGCGGTTCTGGACGCCCATCCCACCATCACCATGGACGGCGGTTGTGACCTGGTGACGCGCCTGCACACCCAGCGCCCCGAGCAGCTGGTCGGTATGGTGGGCGGCACCGAGGAGACCACGACAGGCGTGATCCGCCTGCGCGCCATGGAGGCCTCCGGAGCCCTCAAGTACCCCATCGTGGCGGTGAACGACGCCGACACCAAGCACATGTTCGACAACCGCTACGGCACCGGGCAGTCGACCTTGGACGGCATCATCCGAGCCACCAACGTCCTGCTGGCGGGCAAGGTGTTCGTCGTGGCCGGTTACGGCTACTGCGGCAAGGGAGTTGCCTCGCGTGCGCGCGGCATGGGTGCGCAGGTTGTGGTGACCGAGGTCGACCCCATTCGCGCCCTGGAGGCGGTCATGGACGGCTTCCGTGTCGAACCCATGAACGAGGCCGCCAAAGAGGGCGACATCTTCGTCACCGTCACCGGTGACCGCGACGTCATCGCCGAGCAGCACTTCAAGATCATGAAGGACGGCGCGATCCTGGCCAACTCCGGCCACTTCGACATCGAGATCGACCTCAAGGCGCTGGCGGCCATGGCCGGGGGCGAGAGGCGGCGCGAGGTCAAGCCGATGGTCGAGGAGTACCTGGTTCCCCAGGAGGGTGGAGACGCACGCATTCGCGTGGTCGCCGATGGACGCCTGGTGAACCTGGGCGCAGCCGAGGGACACCCCGCCGCGGTCATGGACATGAGCTTTGCCAACCAGGCGCTGGCGGGCGAGTGGGTCGCCAAGGGTTCCTCCGAGCTCGGCCCGAAGGTCTACGACGTCCCCCGCGAAATCGACGACCAGGTGGCTCTGCTCAAGCTGCGTTCGATGGGGATCGCCATCGACGAGCTGACCGAAGCCCAGCGCGAGTACTTGAGCTCCTGGCAGCACGGGACCTGAGTCCCGCTCCCGGGCCGAGCCCGGGATTTTGCCGATCCTCTCGAGAGGGCGCCCGCATTCTCGCCGCCGGTGACGGCGCGGGAAGGGGCGCCTTCTTGTTTTCGGGGGCCGAGACGCGGGGGAGGCGGTCCTTCGGCAGGCGCGGGCCGTACGGCCGCGGCCGGCACATATCCGAGACGGCGCAACGGCGATATGGCGCATCGCGGCCGCACTTGCCCGTTGGAGGGGGTGACATGTGCGACGACCAGGATAACAAGGTTGCGAAGCGCCGTATTCTGCCATATGGTGAAGGCAAGGTCTTGGGTCGGCCCCGCCGGGGCCGCGGCCTGGACGGGAAAAGGAGGAGACTTGGACTTTTCGTTCAAAACCAAGGGCGTTTCCCTCTCCGACACTGATCGGGATGCGATCCGCGAAAAGTTCTCTCGCCTCAATCAGCTTGCGGATGCAAATGCCCGAGTGGAGGTGAAGCTCTTCGAGGAGCGCAACCCGAGTATCCCCGAGAAGGAGATCTGCGAAGTGACGTTGCACTCGCCCGGCATCGTGGTGCGTGCAAAAGGATCGGGGATCGGGGTTCTGGCCGCGGCCGACCGTGTCTACGATCGCCTGGAGCACAGGCTGGAGAAGCTCAAAGGGAGGCTGGTCGACCGCTCCCAGCCCCAGCATCGCGCTCCCAAGGTCGCGCCCGAGGTTCCCGAGGAGGAGAGCTTCGACGAGCTCGCTCTCCTGGGAGGAGCACGCATAGTCAAGTCCAAGACCTTCAAGATCACGACTATGACCCCGGCAGAGGCGGCGCTGCAGATGCAGCTGCTCAGCCACAGCTTCTACTTCTTCACCAATCATGAGACCGGCCGGCCCGCGGTGGTCTATCAGCGCAATGACGGCAACGTCGGCCTGATCGACGCTGTCGACAACTTCTGAGTGCCAAGGGGGCGGGCCGTTCGGCTCCCGCCCCCTTCCGGCCGCACTTAAAACCGGTTTCCGCCATGGCGTGCCCGGCGCTCCCAGCAGCCTCCGAAGCCGCCAGGAGAGTCAAGCACGCGCCGTTGGGTACGATTGTTAAGCAATGAGCGTGTTTTCCAAGGTGCTGAGAGCCGGCGAGGGCAAGAAGCTGCGCCGGCTTGCCGAGATAGTGCCACTGATCAATGAGCTGGAGCCCGAGATCGAGGCGTTGAGCGAGATC